>NZ_JAKMQV010000009.1:0-45077 GCF_025771745.1 Campylobacter sp. IFREMER_LSEM_CL2127 | reverse complement strand
TGAGCTAACGAGACAATCAAAAAACGAAATTATGCCAAAAGAATATTCTTTTGTCAAGATATAATATAAAATTTTGAGCATATTTTTTAACATGCTCAAAATTTAGGCTAAGTCTAAAGATACTTTTCCGTTTTTGATTTCTGCAACTTTAACTTTAATTTCATGTCCCACTTCTAACTTTTCTTTAATCTTGGAATTATGTAATAAACCATCCACGCCTTCTTTAAGTTCTACAAAAACTCCAAATTCTACAACCTTTTGAACTCGTCCTAGAAATTCTTCACCGATATCAAATTTAGGCATTTCCTTTTTGTCACGCTTTTTGTTAGAACCTTTAGAGTGAAGTAAATTTAATATATACTCTTTACTTTGAGAAATCAAATCATGATCAATTCCTGCTATTTTAACCTCACCTTTATCTCTATCTAAATCAATATTAACTTCAAATTTTTCAATAATTTCTTTAATGATTTTACCACCTTGACCTATAATATCAGGAATTTTATTTGGATCTACATTAAAAATTTCAATCTTTGGCAAAATAGCTTCATTAACAACTATGTTTTGATTAGCCTCTTCCATTAATTGCAAAATGTGCTCCCTAGCTTCTTTTGCTTGATATAAAGCCTCTTTTAAAACCTGTTGCTCTATACCACCAAGTTTTATATCCATCTGCAAAGCAGTGATTCCATCATAGCTTCCTGCTACTTTAAAATCCATATCTCCATCATGATCTTCAAGCCCCATGATATCGGTTAAAATAGCATATTTTTCATCTTCAAAAACAAGCCCCATCGCCACACCTGCTACTAGTTTTTCACTTTTTACCCCTGCAGCTCTTAAAGCCAATGCACCACCACAAACAGTAGCCATAGAACTAGAACCATTGCTTTCTAAAATTTCAGAAACCAAACGAATTGTATGAACATAATCTGTATCAACACTAGGATACAAAGCTCTTTTTGCTAAATTTCCATGGCCTAGCTCTCTTCTGCCAGGAGCTTTTATAGGGCTAGCTTCGCCCACCGAAAAACCTGGAAAATTATAATTAACCATAAATTTTTCACAAATTGGGTTTTTTTCTGTAAGCATATCTGACATTTGCGCATCATTATCATTTCCCAAGGTGGCCACAACTAAGGCTTGGGTTTGCCCTCTAGTAAAAAGACAAGATCCATGTGCACTTGGTAAAATATTTGTTTCTATGTCTATTTTTCTAACATCCTTTAAACCTCTACCATCTGCTCTTTTATTTTCATTAATAATTTGGTTTCTAATAAGTTCTCTTTTGCATGCATGTAAAGCTTTTTCAATATCTTCAAATTTCCATTCGTTTTCAATAGCTATAGATTCACTTTCAATCTCTTTTGCTATTTGTAAAATTTCACTTGCCCTTTCACTTTTTGCCATTTGATTAATAGCAATTTTGAGTTTTGTTATATAAGTATTTTTTATATAGTCAATAATTTGAATATTATCTGACTCTATTTTAAACTCAAGTTTAGAATTTTTTCTATAAGCAGCAAATGCTTTTTCATATTCATTGGAACCACGCAAGATTGCACTACTTGCAAAATCTAAAGCCTTTAAAGTATCATCTTCGCTAAGTTCATTCATACGGTGTTTATCATCTTGCTTGTTTGCCAAAGCTCTCATTTCTATCATTAAAAGCTCATCTTTAACGCCTGCTACATAAAGATCTAAAGTGCTATTTTTTAACTCACTATTGCTTGGATTTAAAACAAATTCATTATTTATACGACCTATTCTTACGCCACAAACAGGTGCTTTAATAGGGATATCACTTAAATACAAAGCAACGCTTGCAGCGTTTAAACTCATCACTTGTAAATCTACTTCAGGATCAGCAGAAAGAACCATTACAACAATTTGGGTTGGATATGCATATCCTTTTGGAAAAAGAGGTCTTAAACTTCTATCTATAATCCTAGCACTTAATGTTTCATTGTCGCCTGGCTTAGTTTCTCTTTTTACATAACCTCCTGGAATTTTACCTGCTGCGTAAGCTTTTTCTATATATTGAACTGTAAGAGGCAAAAAATCCTCTTCTACCATTTTTTCTTCTCTTGCCACAGTTGCTAAAACTACTGCATTTTTTTCTTGCATTAAAACTGCACCTGCTGCTTGTTTTGCCACTTTATCGGTATCAAATATTTCAAGGTGATTATTGATATTTATTTCATGTCGCATGATTTTCCTTTAAATTTTTATCATAGGCAAAACCAAATAAGCTTTTTAAATTTTAAAAACTAAAACTTAAAAAGCCTGTTTTTATTTTGCCTATAAATTTATATCTAAACAACTTATTGCTCAGATATAAATTTATTTTTTTAAAGGTAAATAATACCTACTTTCTTCTAAAATATCTAAAATTTCGTGAGCTTGCAAAATCGTTTTATTTTTAAAATAAAACTCAATATCTACAAAATGATCAATTTTTTGCACGCAATAAACCTCATCTGCAAAAACACTAATATAATCATATACATCACTTGGCATCAAAGCGGTGGCATAAATAATACTACTAACCTCTTCTTTTAACAAACTTTTTATACATGAAGAAGCAGTAATCCCACTCTCACACCCCTCATGCAACATTAAAATATTTTTTCCTTTTAAATCTTTTAAAAGATTACCTTTTCTATAACGATATACATTCTTTAAAATTTTTTCTTCATAAGTTCTATTTGCCTCACCATAAATATAATCTAAGCTTATATCAAAAGCCTTAACTAAGGCTTCATTATAAACTAATTCTTTTGTTTCGCTAATCATAGCTATTTGACATTCATCATTATTAGGAGCTTTGATTTGCTCTGTAAATAAAAAATCATAGGGTATTTCTAATTTTTTTGCCAATGCATCAACAAAAACTATAGATTTTAAAGAAGGAGTAATAATGATATAATCTTTTAATTTATTTAATGGAAGTAAATCATATAATCTTTCAAGCGCATCTTTTTCATCTTCAAAAAACATTATATAGACCTTTCATTTTCTTCCAGAGAAAAATCATAAGATACACCACCCAAAGGATAAAAATTAAACATAAAATATACACCACTTTGATCTTTAGCGCTAATCCCACCACTAGTAAGTTTAGGTGAAATATCCTTACGATACATCAAAGAATAATTCCAACACTTTCTTTGATAAGTATAACCTATCTCCCATTTTTCAGGATCTTTATTCAAATCAAACCACAAACCACCAAATATTTGATAGTTGGTATTTATATCATACTGAGCTTTAGTTCCTAAAAAATTATATTTTTCTTTTTCATATATTCTATAAGCATGATTTAAACTAACTTTCCACTCACCATAATCAAATAAGGCCTCGCTAAATACTTTATCAAAGCGATTATCTACCCCTGAATATTCCGCCTCATTTCTTAAACTTATATAATCATTATAAAAATATTCCACAACATTATCAAAACCACCAAAACTACCTTCTTTGGTAAAATACTTAGCCTTTAAACTATGATATAGCTTTTTTTTGCCTAAAGCGCTATAAAAATACTGATACATCGAAAAATTAAACTGCTCAGGATCATCTTTTAATTCTATAAAATCTTCGGTAATTTTACCTGATTTGGCTCCAGGTATAAAATAATTAGCACCTAAATACAAGGTATGATAAAAATTTTCATAAGGTTTAGAAAGATCTGTATATAAAGAAAAATTATGTGAATTTCTAAACAAATGCTCTTGATTTTTAATATCTGTATTAGAATAATCTACAAAATTTGCATAAACTCTTTCTGTAAAGGCAAAATTTAAAAAATCATCCAAAAAACTTGTATGATAAATTAAAGGTAAATCAAAATCTAAAGTTTTAGCATAAATACCCGTATATCTATAATATCTATGAAAAGAAGCATCTAAGCTATACTGTATATAGTTATCAAAAAAACCATTTAAATATCTATGATATTGAAAAGATGGATATTCTTGTAAAGTATCTTTATTGCTAATTTTAGAAGTGTCTATATAATACTTTGCATAAGCACCATAATAATTATCATCATCAGATAAGAAATAATTTATTTTTGAGGTAACCAAAGAAGCTTCAGTTTTTGCACTAGAGCTTAAGTTTATATAATCTACATCATTTAAATAAGTAGCATCAATCCATAAACCTTCTTGAAATTCATCGCTCAAAAGGCTATTGAGTAAAGCTTCACTTGAATATTTAATCTCTAAACCATAATGTTCTTTGTTTTTTAAATTTTCTTCTTTTTTATAGCTTGATTTTTCTCCAAAAATACCACCGCTAATTTCACCTTGAGAATAAGGACTATCAATAAATCTTAAAGTTGAGTATAATCCATAGCCTCTTTTTGTCCTAATTTGAGGTTCAAATTGAATATCTGCATTATCATCAATAACATAATAGATTGGTTGGTTATAATATAACCCCTCGCTTTGTTTTAAAACCACCTGAGGAATTAATAAACCGCTTTTCCTTTTGGTGTCTACACTAAAGCCAAAATACGGCAAATACATCACAGGAGTATTTTTTACATACAATCTTGCATTATAAAGATGTAAAAAATTACTCTCTTTATTTAATTTACCCTCATCAAAACGAATTTCCCAATCAGGATTTTCAACATTACAACTAGAAACAACCGACTTTTTAGTTACAACAAACTTATCATTTAAATCTGCTTGATGACATTGCAACCAAACCTCTAAATCGTTATTTGAAAAAAATAAATTTTTAAAAGCTGTTGTGTTATCTTTAAGATTAATTTTAGTATAAGTAGAATTGGTTCTTTCTTTTTGTCCTCGTAAGATATTTACATCACCAAACAATTCTAAATCTTTAGTTGTTTCATTAAATTTAGCCTCGCTTGCGGTTATTAAATATAAATCAGAAACTACAACTACATTGTTTTTTGCTTCTATAATATCATTTGTTTTTACAACATCTAAAGCATAAATGTCTACCTTAGAAGCATACAAACTCCCTACACAAGTTAAAGAAAGCAATATTTTACGCAAGATCTATCACCACTGTTTTGGCTGCATAATCATGCCAAGTTTTCAAAACAATATTACTCAAAGCCCAAGCAAATCCTAAACCATACAACATATCACTAATTTGTCTTACACCTGCTCTTAGAGCGCTTTGAGTAAAATTTGGTTTATCTAGCAATTCTTGATCAATCACCATGATCTTCAAAAGCATTTTTCCTAAAGTTGCGCCATATAAATAAGTAAATAAACTATGGTATGCAAACTGTAAAATCAAAATCCCACCAGCAAAACGCATTAAAAGATTATGAATTTCTTCATAAGTTTGCATAGAATTAATTTTATCGAGCAAAATAATACTTACGATGCCCAAAATTACAAAACTATCGACAACATAAGCTAAAAATCTTTTTTTAAAACTTGCTATTTTTATTTCTTCTTTTTCTAGCTTATCAAATAATTCTTGATTGGTACTCATTTAAGAACCTGAAAGGCAATATCTTTTCTGTATTGTTTTCCTTTAAAATGGACATTTTCACAAAGCATATAAGCGTTTTTTTGAGCCTCTTCAATGCTTTTGCCAGTTCCCACACAAACCAACACGCGACCACCGCTGGCATATAATTTATCATCTTCTAAATTCACACCAGCATAAGAAATATGAGAATTTTGTGGAATATCGCCTATCTCAATCAAAGCTTTTGGTGAGTCCTTGTAAGGATAATTTTTACTTGCACAAACCACACCCACAGCAAATTCATTTTTAATTTTTATATGAGTATTAGCAAGATTTTTATTCACACATGCTAAAAATAAATCCAAAGGATTTTCTATTAAAGGCATCAAAACCTCACATTCAGGATCACCAAAACGCACATTATACTCTAAAACATAAGGTTTATTATTTACAACCATCAAGCCTATAAACAACACTCCAACAAATTCAGCACCTTCTTCTTTCATGCCTTTAAGAGTTGGCGCCACTATATCTTTCTTCACTTGCTCTAACAAATTCTCACTTGCTAAAGTACTTGGAGCATAAGCCCCCATGCCACCCGTATTAGGCCCTTTATCATTATCTAATAATCTTTTATGATCTTGCGCTGCAGGCAACAATATAAAATCATTTCCATCGCAAACTGCAAATACACTTAATTCAAAACCATCAAGATATTCTTCAATCACAACAATTTTTCCAGCTTCCCCAAAGCTTTCTCCACTTAGCATATTTTTAGTAGCTTCTAAAGCTTCTTCATGGCTTTGCGCGATAATCACCCCTTTACCTGCGCATAAGCCATCTGCTTTTACAACAATAGGAGGTGTTAAAGATGTGATAAATTTCTTAGCTTTTTCATAATCAGTTGTGTTTAAAAATTTAGCTGTTTTGATTTTATATTTTTTTAAAAAACTCTTCATAAAAGATTTTGAAGCTTCCAACATAGCAGCAGCTTTAGTAGGCCCAAAAATAGCAATATTGTTTTCTTTAAAAAGATCTACTATACCCTCTGCTAAAAAATTCTCACTCCCAACTATGCAAAGATCAATCTCAGATGCTTTTGCATAAGCTGTTATAACTTTAGGATCTTTCATATTAAGATTTGTTCCTATTTTAGCAGTAGCACCATTTCCTGGAGCAAAATAAAATTCTACATTATCATTTGTTTTTTGAAGAGCCAAAGCGATAGAATACTCCCTAGCACCGCTTCCTAGTATTAAAATTTTCATTATTTTCCTTAAAAATATTACAAAAACCCAAATGGCCGGAGTATAAGTGTCTGACCCTCAAAAAGTCAAAGTATGCCATTAGGTGATTTTTAAAGGCTGCAGCTTCTCGCTTTTTTCAAAACTCAAACGAAGTCACAGAACACGGTAAATCACACATCACAGCTTATAATTAATGTGTTGGATCCTCCTTAATACCATATCGAACCATTTAGGCAGCATAATTATAGCTAACAAAACTTAAAAATAGCGTTTAAAAGGTTTTTACAAAATCTTAAATTTTGTCTTAGAATCTTTCTTTAAAAAATATTTTCCCTCCAAAATAACATCAGCAACAGGCGCCCATATAGTCTTTTCATCAACATAAACTATATCAAATTCAGTATTTTTCATTAACCCTTGGTAATTTACTTTCTTAGGTGCATGCTTAACTACATAATAAGGATTCATTGCAAAAATTTGAATCTTCATATTAACATATAAATCAGGATTAGAAGTTACAACTAGGAAATTCTTTTCACATTCTTTTTTTACTTTCTTTACATATGAAAATAACAATTGATCATTTGGGTTTAAAGCATGTTTGTTTAGTCTGTTTAAATAAAGCTCAGCAAAAGAAAGCGTACAAAAAGAAATTTCACTTGCTGTTTTAAAATAAGAGTTTTTAATGCTTGTTGATTTTAAAGATTTTTTCCAAATTTCTATATCTAGTTTTGTTGCACATATATTTAAACCCTGCTTAATCTTTTCAAAAAGCTTTTCTCTTGCCATATTAAAACTATTACTAAAAATTGTAAAATTTTTTTCATAAAAAGATTTTTTTATCAACTCTAGTCTTTCTACGCTTTTAGTAAAATAATCAGCTTCATTTTTTAATTCTATTAGTTTTTGTTTTTTACCTTGTATCATTTCTTCTAGTTCATGGTGTTTTTTTCCACCTTCTGCTTCTAATCTTGCTTGTTTTGATTTTATATCTGTTATTAAAGTGCTCATTTGACGATCAAGCGCTAATTTTCTATTTTTTCTATTATCGATCGAAGCTAAAAGCGCTTGATAATGACACTGATGAGATAAAAAAACCTCTTCATATAAGCGTTCCATATTGATATGCTTTTGCTTGTCTTTCATATCTTTATATGACATTTCAAGGTGCACTATGATATTTTTCATTGCAGAAAAATCAGCTTGATTGATAGTATTATCCGAAAATAATAAAGTATCTAAAGCCTTATATAAAAAACGCTTCATAGCAAAAAAATCAATAATATATGGCACCTCATCTGTGTTAATGTCTTTTACTGCATTAATTGACAAGGTTTCATTATAAAAATATCTTTGAATAGCTTGTGGGATAGTTAAATTTAATGTGATTTTATCAAGATTATCATAATCTGTTTCTCTATAAAGTTCTTGAACATAAGCATCTCGTCTTGTCAGTCTTAAATCTTCTAATTCATCATCACTATCTGTTTTCCAGAAATCTCTTTCTTTGATAAAATCACCATCTGTAAATTCTTGAAATTTAGAAGGACGTAAATCGGTAATATGCTTTCCATCGGATCTAAATTCAACAAACATACCAACCGTTGGCATACTTCTTTTATCATGCCATGCGTGTTTATTAAATTCAAAAAATGTTTTTGCTAGATTGATTACTGTTCCTCTTCCAGTAGCATCCACATAAACCATTATTTTTCCGTGCATATTCAAATCCTTGATTTAAAGAAAAATTCAATTCTTATTTTAACTTTGTTTTCATAAATTTACAATTATATTTTAAAATTTCACAAAATAAACGTCTTTAGGTATTTTATTTATGTTTTTATATCAATATTTTAAAAACCCAAAACAAACAGGTGCGTTTTGCGCAAGCTCTAAAAAATTAAGTAAACTCATAACTTCTCATGTCCAACATGCAAAAAATATCGTTGAAATAGGGCCTGGTACAGGAAGTTTTACAAAGTATATCCTCAAACAAAAAAGCCATAATGCAAGTTTTTTTGCCGTAGAAATCAATCCTCAAATGGCAAAAAAATTAAAGCAAAAGATAAAAAATATAGATATAGAAGTCAACTCAGCAGAATTTTTACCAAATATGCTAGAAAAAAGAGCGATCAATAGTGTAGATTTAATTATCTCAGGAATTCCTTGGGCTTTATTAAATTCCAAAGAACAAGATTTATTGCTAAAATCCATTCATGATGCTTTAGAGGAAAATGGTTGTTTTGCAACATTTGCTTATATACTCCCAACACCAAAAGGGAGAGCTTTTAAGAAAAAACTTTTTGCCACTTTTAGCAAGGTAGAAATTTCACCTATCATTTGGCAAAATCTTCCCCCTGCTTTTGTTTATTTTTGCACTAAATAATCATTCCCATTCAATCGTTGCTGGTGGCTTGCTAGAAATATCATACACTACGCGATTGATTCCTTCTACTTCATTAATAATACGACGTGAAATATTTTCTAATAATTCATAAGGTAAATGAGAAAAAGTTGCAGTCATACCATCGCTTGCATTAACAACGCGCACGCAAACTGCATTATCATAGGTTCTATTATCACCCATTACACCAACACTTTGCACGTTTAAAAGCACACAAAAAGCTTGCCATGTCTTATCATACCAGCCACTGCTTTTTAATTCTTCAATCAAAATAACATCTGCTTTTCTTAAAAGCTCCAAACTAGGCTCATTTACCTCACCCATTATACGTATAGCAAGGCCTGGTCCTGGGAAAGGGTGACGATAAACTACATCTTTACTTAAGCCAAGTTCCATTCCCAAAGCTCTTACCTCATCTTTAAAAATTTCCTTTAATGGCTCAATGAGTTTTAAATTCATCTTTTCAGGTAAACCACCCACATTATGATGAGATTTTATAGTCTTACTAGCTCCTACAACCGAACTTTCGATAATATCAGTATATAAAGTCCCTTGTGCTAGATATTTTACATCTTTATGTTTTTTAGCTTCTTCTTCAAAAACTTCTATGAAAGTATTTCCTATGATTTTTCTCTTTTGCTCAGGATCTCTTACCCCTGCTAAACGACTTAAGAAAATCTCTCTAGCATCAATACTGATTAAATCAATGTCCAAGGTGTGTCTAAACATATACTCAACTTGTTCTTTTTCACCACTTCTTAAAAGACCATTATCAACAAAAACAACTACTACTTGATCTTTTATCGCACTTGCCAACAATGCAGCCACCACGCTACTATCAACTCCGCCACTTACTGCACAAAGTACTTTATCATTTCCTACTTCTTCTTTGATTTTTTGTGCTTGAGTTTTTGCAAAAGATCCCATATTCCATACACTATCACAATTACATGCATACTTAGCAAAATTTTTCAAGATGCTTTTTCCAAATTCACTATGTTGCACTTCAGGGTGAAATTGTAAAGCAAAAAATTTACGCTTCTCATCTCCAAATACACAAAATGGACTATTTTCGCTAGTCGCTAAAACCTCAAAACCTTGTGGCAAATTCTCAACCTTATCAGAATGGCTCATCCATACCGTTTGCTTTTTAGGTAAATTTTTAAACAAATCACTATCATTTTGAATATCTATAGTTGCCTTACCATATTCTTTATGACCTGCTGGGGCAACATTTGCTCCAAAATGATGTGCCATAAGTTGCATACCATAGCATATTCCTAAAACTGGTATATTTAAATTAAAAACACCCTTATCACAAAAATAAGCATCATTTGCATATACACTAGCTGGCCCACCACTTAAAATAATACCCTTAGGCTCTTTAGCTTTAATCTCATCTAAACTTACGTTAAAAGGTAAAATTTCTGCATACACACCTTGCTCTCTTAATCTTCTAGCAATGAGTTGTGTATATTGTGAACCAAAGTCCAAAACTAAAATATCTGCTTTTTTCATCTAACTCCTTTACAAATTTAACAATTGAAATTGTACATACCAAACTATAATAGATATTATATAACCAACCAAAATCGTCCATGCGTATTTTAAATGAGCATTAAAAGTATAAATTCCCTTCATTTTGCCCATTACTCCTACTCCAGCAGCTGAACCAAAGCTGATCAAAGACCCTCCTATTCCTGCTGTAAGAGTTACCAAAAGCCATTGAGTATCATCCATGCTTGGATTTGCCTTTAATACCGCACTCATAACCGGAACATTATCTACAATAGCAGATAAAAATCCTACTCCTATATTAATACTAGTAGCTCCAAATTTTGCATAAAGATCAGAAGCATAAGCAAGCCAACCAACAAAATGCAAGGCGCCCACAGCAGATAAAATACCAAAGAAAAATAATAAAGTGTCCATCTCAATACGCGTCATATAATGAAAAATATTTAAATCTTTTTTACCTTGTTTTCTGTTGAAAAAATACATATACAAACTAAGCAATGAAAGGCCAAAAATCATACCCCACATTGCAGGTAAATCACAAATACTATGAATAAATACCGCCAAAGCTATAGTTAAAAAACCAAGCACAATAAAAACTTTACCACCTGGTTTAATCTCGACTTTTTCTAAATTATCTTTGTGAAAATTGGGCTTAATATTAGGCACATAACGTGATAACAAATAAGCAGTAAGCAACCAACCAATAAAAGAAGCAGGGAAAAGAGCAAAAAATTCAAAAAACGTGGCTTTTTTTGCTGTCCAAACCATCAAAGTAGTAATATCACCAAAAGGCGACCAAGCTCCACCAGCATTAGCTGCTACTACAATATTTATAGCTCCTGGAATTAAAAATTCTTTATTATCTTTATCTATGGTTAAAAGCACAGTAGATAAAATCAAAGCAGTTGTAAGATTATCTGCAATTGGAGAGATAAAAAAAGCTAAAATACCTGTTAGCCAAAATAATTTTCTATAAGTATAACCCTTGCTTACAAGTTTGTATTTTAAAGTTTCAAAAACCGATCTTTCTATCAAGGCTTCTATAAAAGTCATAGCAGCTATTAAGAAAAACACAATTTGTGCAATTTCTAAAATAAGATGATTTACACTTTCTTCAAGTATTTGTGTGTCTAAATCATTCATTACCATATATATACCAATGATAATAAAAGAAAAAGTTCCTATAAATAAAGCAGGCTTAGTTTTATTGATATGATATTTCTCTTCTGCTGCGATAAAATAATAACCCAATATAAAAATTATTAAAATACCTATACCTAAAGCACTAAAAGCTAAATTTAGCTCATGTGTTTGACTAGCTAACAAAAAACTAACACCAAAACAAAGTAAAAAAAGTATTTTATTCATATTTCACTCTCCAAAGATTGGAATTTTTTTATTTCCTTTACACTGCCATTATTATCTTTTATCTCATAAAATGGAGCATCCTTATAGCCACATGCATTTAGAAATATTAATAAAAAAAATGTTAAAATAATTAAATGAAAATTAAAACGAGTCATTACATCATCAACGAGCTTGCTGATTTTAAACATTATAAACCTTTAAAAATATTTTTTCAATATAAAGAGTTTTTAAATTTATTTAATCACAATCACCAACAAATGATTACTAAACTCTTTATAAAAAATAATACTTTGATTATTTTAGTTAAGCACCACATTGCATATATGGAATTAAATCACGATAATACCAAAAAAATGATTAAAAGTCTCATAAAAAACTATACTTTAGCTAGGCCAATGAGTAATTTTGCAAAGGTGAAAAACATAAAAATACTCAGCGATCAAAACTTTATTTCTAAAAACAAAACTTTTAATGAACATAAAAAAGCTCACTTAGAGCTTTCTAATGGAAATTTTAAAAATCATTTTGAAAATCCTATTTTATATAATAAATTTGAAGAATTACGAAAGCTTATAAAAAATGCTTGAAAATGAACTCAAAACCTTACCAAATTTACCTGGTGTATATCAATACTTTGATATTCAAGGTAAGCTTTTATATGTAGGTAAGGCCAAGAATTTAAAAAACCGTGTTAGAAGTTATTTTAACTTCACTCCAAATCTTTGCCCAAATCCTAATAATAGCTTAAGAATTCAAAAAATGATTAGCCAAACACATCATTTAGAATTTATCACTACAAAAAGTGAGGCCGATGCTTTAATACTAGAAAATTCTTTTATAAAACAACTTCATCCAAAATATAATATATTATTAAGAGATGATAAAACCTACCCTTATATTTATATAGATTTAAATGAAGATTTTCCAAGATTTGAGATTACAAGAAAAATTATCAAAAAAAATAAAATAAAATATTTTGGTCCCTTTTTTAAAGGAGCAAAAGAGCTTTTAAATGCTTTGTATTTATCTTTTGAACTAAGACAAAAAAAATCTTGTAAAGAACTTTGCCTTTTTTATCAAATTAAACGCTGTAAAGGACCATGCGAGCAAAAAATTTCCAAACAAGATTATGAAAAAATTGTTCAAAATGCTACTCAAGCTCTTTTAAATCCCTTATCTTTAACAAAAAATTTAGAAAATAAAATGTTTGAATATGCAAAAAATGAAAACTATGAAGAAGCAGCTATTATAAGGGATCAAATCAAAACAATAGAAGATTTAAGCGTAAAAATACAAATAGACCTTGCAAAATTAGAAGATTTTGATGTTTTTGCTATATATCATGAAGTAAATATACTCTCTATGGTGCGTTTTGTTATAAATAATGGTAGAATAATTAGCTCAAACCATAAAGTGCTAACCCTAAATCATCAAGATGAATTTGACCTAAATGCAGTATATAAACAATACATATTAGAAAATTATACCCAAGATAGTCCAATAAATTCAACCCGAATCTATACGCATGAAGAATTTGAAGACATGAACCTTTTGCAAAATTTACTTAGTGAAAGGTTTTCTAAAAAATTTCACCTTAAAACTCCAAAACTTGGCGAAAAAAAAGCCTTATGTGAACTTGCACTAGAAAATGCAAAAATAAACATACAAAAGCACTTAAAAAGCGATAATTATTTATTTTTAAAAGAATTAAAAGATTTTTTTAACCTACAAAATTATCCTAATTATATAGAAATTTTTGATAATTCTCATATGCAAGGTGAAGCGAATGTCGGTGCTTTGGTAGCTTATAAAGATGGACAATTTGACAAAAGCTCTTATAGACACTACCATTTATTCTATAAAAATGATTACGATCAAATGCTTCAAACCCTTAGCAAAAGGGCTTTGTCATTTGATAAAAATCCCCCACCTGATTTATGGTTAATTGATGGGGGAGATACTTTATTAAAGCTAGCCAATGATATCATAAAAAGCTCTGGTGCAAATGTAGATATTTTAGCAATTTCTAAAGAGAAAATAGATGCGAAAGTTTACAGGGCAAAAGGAAGTGCGAAAGATAAAATTTATACTCAAGAAGGTAAAATTCAACTTTCTACTGATGATAAAAAATTACAATTTTTGCAAAAATTACGTGATGAAGCACATCGCTTTGCAATTAGTTTTCACCAAAAAACAAAAAGAAAACAAGATTTGCAAAGTTCTAGATTAATACAACTTGGAATTTCTCAAGGATATATTAAAAAATTTTTAGATTATTATGGTAGTTTTGATGAGATTAACAAAGCTAGTTTTGATGAATTAAAATCACTTTCCAATGCAAAAATAGCTAAATTAATCAAGGAAAATTTATGATATTATTTATTAGTGTTTTGACTTTAATTTTATGTTTTTTAAATTATTATTTTTTATATCCTATGGATCAAAAATTATTCTTCATTTATACTTTTATAAGCATTTTGATTTTTATTATTGCCTGTATTTATATAATCTCAAAAAATCATAAAATCAAAAAAGACAAAACCTTGATTCAAGAGATAGAAAAATATTTTTCCTTACCAAAATCAAACTCTTTAGAAGAATTAAAAGAAAATTTAAAATTATCGTTTGATTTAATGGGCAAAAAACTGCATGAGCAAAAAAAGGAAAACCTACATCTAGAACAAAATTATCAATATCTTGCCCATGGTTTGAGCTATCTATATCTAGATAATTCTGCTTATATATTAAAACCTTTTATCAATGATTATAAACCTAACTTAGAACATAGACACTTTAAAAACATACATGCAGGTATTATCAATAATAATAAAAATGAAAATTTTCTATTGCAGTCTATTTTGCTTAAAATGGGTATTAGTAGTGAAATTTTATACAAACATAACCAAAAAGATGATAAAAATTATTCTTTTATCATTTCAAAGGAAAAAATAGATGATGTTTTAAATTTCACTTTTGAAGAAATTCATATTGAGGAGATTGTTGATTTTTTAAATACTCATTTTACACAAGAGTGTTACATTGCAAGAGATTGTTATAATGTTTTAATTTTTAAATCTTCTTACTTTGAAAATGATCTTATTTTAAACATAACTAATCAATTTTGTCCCCACAATCAAACTATAGATAATTTAAGTGACTTTAAAAAAGCATTACAATTTAGATTTAAATTAATTTTAGTAGACTATGAGGTTATAAAATTTGATCTAATGCATATTAGTCAAATTTTACAAGAGTACAAGATAAAAAATCCACAAATTGCAATTTTGCTTTTTTCTAAAAACAGAGTTAAAGATTGTAATTTTGCGAATTTAATCTTAAATGATATTAACAAAAATGAATGGCTAGCATTGTTAAAACAATATATCAATCAAGTTTAGTTCTATGATTTATAGCTTTATGCAAAGATATAAAATCAACATTTTCTAAGCTAACACCACTTGGAATACCTTGAGCTATTTGAGAAAAACTCAAATTTAAATCTTTTAATTTTTCTTCTATAAAAAAAACAATGGCATCAGAATTTAAGCCTTGTGTGAAAGCAAAAAATATTTCTGTGGTTTTATTATGCTCAATCATGCTTCTTAATTTTATAATATTTTCTTCACTTGTATCATCAAGTACAAAATAAAGCCCATCATAACTTCCACTATCTTCTAAAACCAAGACATCTTTAGAATCTTGAACTATACAAATAATGCTATGATTTCTTTCTATATTAGAACAAACTTCGCATAATTCATTTTCACTTAAAGCACCACATTGTGTGCATTTTTTTATCATTCTAATTGATTCTTCAATATGATAAGCAAGCTTAGAGCCTAATAAAGGATCTTTTATGCAAACATGATATGCAAGCCTTAAAGCAGACTTTTTCCCTATAGTAGGCAAAGCGGAAAAGGCAGATACTAGCTCGTTAAATTTTTCCAAACCTTTCAAATTATTTTAACCTTGAAAAAACAATTTTAAAAGTATGATAGCCATCTTCATAGCTGTAGGTTAAATTATAACCGTGAAGATTGCAAATATTATTAATAATATAAAGTCCTAGTCCCATTCCCTCTACTTGGGTATTTTGTTCTCTCACAAAAGGTTTTAAATAATAATCAAAAGTTTTTTTAAGCTGCATCCCTTTATTTCTAACAATTATATAATCCCCAGAGCATATAATCTCACACGCTTTATCATCTGAATACTTAATAGCATTATCAATTAAATTTTTAAGCATTAAAGAAAAGAGCTCTAGATCAGCAATTATCATAGTATCTTCTTTATAGGATATTTTTACTTTTTGATAAAAATCATCCCTCATTAAATAATCTTCAGCTTGCTCTAAAATCAAACTCAAATGATAGGTTTGCAAATTAAGTTGACAATTTCTTGATAAGACTTTTTCGATTTTCCCAAATTCATCAATCAACAATTCAAGTCTTTCAAAAATCGCTACTAGACGATCTTTTTGCTTTTGATTATCTAACATTTCACAAACTATTCTACCTTTGCCAATAGGTGTCTTAAGTTCATGCATAATCATTCTTAAAAAAAACTGCCTTGATTTTACAAGCTCTTGAATTTTATTGATAGCATGGTCAAATTCAAAAGATATTTCTGAAATTTCATCATTAATCTGAGAGTATTCAGACAAAGGTTCAATTTTACCTGCACTAATATTTTTAATTTTCTTTTTTAGAATTTTTAAAGGCATTAAAGATCTTAATACTGAAAAATATAAAAATATAATCAAAATCAAACTAAAAAAGAAACTTAATAAAAATAAATATTCTAAGCGCGTAGAAGCATTTAATTCATAAAGATGTTTTGTATTTAACCTTTCTACATAGAAAAAAATTTGATTATGGTAAATAATAGAAGAAAAACTTCCATATAAAGAATTAATCCTAAATACCTTTTCACCTTTTGCAATGATATGTTTTGCACTGCGATCATTTTCAACTAATTTAAAAGATTTAGAAAGAAGATACTCATGTATTGAAAAATCTTCTTTTCTTTCTAGGTTGTATATTATTTTTTCTACAATTTCTTTTTGCCTTCCTTGTTCGTTAGTTAAATAAGAATCAATCTGAACCTTTCCTAAAAGCACAAACAAGGCACAAACAAATAAAAAAGCTGTTGCAAAAAGAACGGTGATTTTAAGATTAATAGTTACTTTCATCCTATTAATTTATATCCTATTCCTCTAACTGAAAAAATATGTTTTGGCGCTTTTGAGCTATCACCAATTTTAGTTCTAAGTCTACCAATAATAACATCTAAGCTTTTAGAGTCTTTATCTTTTAAGCTTTTACAGTGATACACAAGTTGTTCTCTGCTAACCGAAAAACCATGTTGTCTTATCATATAGCTTAAAATTTCATACTCAGCAGGAGTTAAAACCAAAACCTCATCATTGTAACTTATCTCATGTCTTTTTTCATCAATTTTAAATGCCGAATTGATTATTTTCTCGGGAGTTTCATTGGTTCGTTTAGAACGACGAATCAAACTCATAATTCTTGCGTGCATTTCTTTTGGATCATATGGTTTTGGCAGGTAGTCATCTGCACCTATTTGAAGTCCTACAATTTTATCACTCAAATCACTTCTAGCTGAAGAAATAATAATAGGAATACTATATTTTTCTCTTATTTCACGACAAACTTCAAGACCATCAAGTCCAGGTAAAGTTAAATCAAGAATTAAACAATCATAGTTTTTTATACCAGCACTCATTCCCAAATATGGATCTTCATAATTAGTAACTTTTATATTAAACTGGGCCAAATATTCTGCCAAAAACTCTGCAAAATCTGGATCATCTTCGATCATTAAAACATTAATCATCTCTACCCCTTTAGTGAAAATATGTTACGAACTTAACATTATAACACATAATTTAACTATTCATTTATTTTTTTGCTAAAATTACAATATTAATTTTTCAAGAGAGGAAAAAAGTGGAACTTAATTATTATGAAATACTAGAAATTTCCCAAACTTCAGATAAAGAAACCATAAAAAAAGCATACAGAAAGATGGCTTTAAAATATCATCCTGATAGAAATCAAGGAGACAAAGAAGCAGAAGAGAAATTTAAGCTTGTAAATGAAGCTTATGAGGTGCTTAGCAATGATGAAAAAAGAAGTATATATGATAGATACGGAAAAGAAGGGCTTAAAGGTCAAGCCGGTGGTTTTGGTGGTTTTGGAGATGTTGATTTAGGGGATATATTCTCGAGCTTTTTTGGAGATGGATTTGGTTTTGGCAGCTCAACACGTAAAAAAGAAAAAGGAAATAAATATCCTCAAGATTTAAAAATAACGACAAAAATTAGCTTTAAAGAAGCTGTTTTTGGCTGTAAAAAAAAGATCGATTTTACCTATAAAAGTTTTTGTAAATCATGTAAAGGAAGTGGTTCAGAAAATGGAAAATTAGATACTTGTCCTCATTGCGGAGGAAAAGGGCAAGTTGGTGTTAGACAAGGCTTTATGACCTTTGTGCAAAGCTGTGATCATTGTAAAGGTAGTGGTCAGATTATAAAAGATAAATGTAAAACATGTCATGGTAATGGCTATGAAGAAATAAAAGATCATATAGAACTTGATATACCAGAAGGTATAGACAGCGGTATGAATCTTAGAGTACAAAATAAAGCAAATGAGCTTCCAAATTCTTCTCAAAGAGGTGATTTATATATCAAAATCATCGTAGAAGATGATGATAAATTTATCAGACATGATGATGATATCTATACCATAGTACCTGTATTTTTTACCCAAGCTGCTCTTGGAAAAACTATTAAAGTATCCACTATAAGAGGAGAGGCTGATCTTAAACTTCCAGTCGGTGCAAAAGATAAACAAAAATTCGAATTAGCCAACGAAGGTGTTAAAAATATTCACAATGGAAAATTAGGCTCACATATTGTACAAATTGAAATAAAATTTCCAAAAACGCTTACTGATGAACAAAAAAATCTACTATTGCAGCTTGAGAAAAGTTTTGGCTTAGCAGATGAAGAAGGCTTTATAGAACAAGAAAGTTTGTTTGATAAAATCAAATCTTGGTTTAGCCACTAAGGAAGTTTTAAAGCCATTTTCATGGCTTTAAAAATTTCTTCTGTTTTTTGACACTCTAAAAATAACTCAAGAGCAAAAACACCTTGCCATAAAAGCATTTGTGTACCATCTTTTATTTTTAAGCCATTTTCTCTTGCTAATTTTAAAAAAGGTGTATTTTTACCGTATATCACATCAAAAGCATATTTGGCATGTTGAAAAATACTTTTTAAAATCTCTTCTTGGCAAGGTAATTTCTCATCATTTAAACCTGCACTAGTTGTATTGATAATCAAATCAAATTTTTTACTTAAATCAAGTTGATTATATAAAAAACATGGATAGCTAGCTAAATTTTCAAATCTAGTACTAGAACGATTTGCTACTGTAACTTCAATATATATAGATTTTAAAGCATATGCTAAAGCTTTAGCTGTACCCCCAGCACCCAAAATCAAAGTATTTTTGATAAAAGAAAAATCCTCAATTGCTTTTAAAAATCCCAAATAATCTGTATTATAAGCATAAATTTTATTATCTTTATTTAATAAAGTATTAGCAGAGCCTATATGTATAACACTTTCATCTTTAAAATCAGCTATTTTACAAGCTGCTTCTTTAAAAGGTATGGTAATATTAGCACCATCTAACTTTTGAATAATCTCTTTTAGTTTTGCTTTATCTTTTAGATGATATCTTGTATAAACTGCGTCTTCTTTGAGTGTTTGCAAGGCATTATTATGCATTCTTGGAGATTTAGAATGCATAATAGGATCACCTATAACTGCAAAAGTTTTCATTTTACTCTAAATGTAAAAGCACCTTTTGCAATTTTAGAACGTACTTTTTCTAATTCGGTCTTTAATTCACTCTCTTTATAAGGTCCAACTAAAACTTTCGTTAGCTCTTTGCCATTTACTGTTGTTTTATAAATTTTATAATCATATCCATTTTCTTTAAGTATATTTAATTCTTTTGATTTAGGATCTAAACTATTTAAAGAAAAAACTTGAATATAAGCACCTGAAGGAAGTTGTGTTTGAACATTTGGTGCTTTGATACTTTCAAATAATTCATTTGCATTGCTTTGTTCTGGAGCTTTTTGTTGCTCAACTATATTATTTTTTGATTTTTCAGAAGGTTTTTGAATCGGTTTTTCTGTAGATTTTTCTATAGGTTTAATCTCTTCTTGTTTTTCTTCCACCTTAGCTGGCTCTTCTTTTGGCTCTATTGTAGTAATTTGATCTAAAACACTATTACTTGGAACTTCTTGCTTTTCTTCTATGGTAGTATTTGTATCATTCAAAGAACTCTCTTCTTTTAATTTTCTAGCTAAAACTTCAAACTCATCCTCTTCTTTAGCACTATCTGTAATAGGCAAAGAATTAAAATTATTTTCATAACCAGCTTGCTCTTGTGGTTCTGATGGCATTTGTAATGTTTTTTCTTCACCTGGGTCATTAATTAGCTTCATTACTATCATAACAACTAAAAATACAATGATTAAAATAATCGATCTAAGTAAAATTTTTTTAAGTTTTTCGCTTTTATTGCTTTTTTGCAAAATTATATCATCAAATTCGTTTTTATTGTTTTCTTCCATTTTTCATCCTTTCAAAATTACATATGTTTAGACCAAGAAGCACCACGTTCTTTTTGATAAACTTCATAAGGCAAGGTTAATATATTAAATTCTCTAGGTATATCCATACTAGGAAAAACCTTCCACTCTACTGGCATCTTTTGAGAAAAAAGTAAAGATAGTTTTGAGCCCAAAGAACAAGCCTCGTTAAAAGTTGTATGTCCTTTATGAATATACAAATGTAAATGATTATTAGTTCTTGTTCTATAAGCAGTAAAATTAATAAAACCTTCTTCTCTTAAAACAAGCTGCGCTCTATGCCAAAAACGCTCCGCGTTAAAACCGTTATAATCAAATACAATATTTTCAACCTTATCAAAACTATTGATCAAAGAATGCGCCACGATTATCTTTTTTTCCATATGCTCTTGTATAACACTAGCGGTTAATGGGGCATTAACTTTTTCAAATTTATCAAAGAAAATTCTACCCTTGTATTCGTATTTATTTACTATAGTATCACGCTTTATATAATAATGGCTTGTAACCATTTTAATTAAAGCTAAATCCATTGTTGTAATCAAAATAAAGCCCTTTCATAAATAATAAAATTACTTGCTAAATCCTTCAGTTTAACCTTAATTTCCTCTTGTAATTTTGTATTTTGTATATCATCTAAAATATCAGCTATGTAATTTGCAACAATAGAAATTTGCTCTTCTTTAAAACCTCTTGCTGTTAAAGCTGCTGTTCCAAGTCTTAAACCACTCGTTACAAAAGGACTTCTAGTTTCACCTGGAACAGTATTTTTATTAGCTGTAATACCTGCTCTTTCTAGCGCTAAATCTGCATCTTTACCACTAAATTCTTTATTTAAAAAGCTTAATAAAATCAAATGATTATCAGTACCACCGCTGACTAAATCATATTTTCTATCTATTAAAACTTGTGCTAAAGTAGCAGTATTTTTGATGATTTGCTTAGCATAAATTTTCCACTCATCACTTAAATTATATTTAAATCCAACAGCCTTAGCAGCAATTACATGCATTAATGGACCACCTTGAATGCCTGGAAAAATTGCAGAATTTATTTTTTTAGCAATTTCTTCATCATTACACATGATAATCCCGCCCCTTGGACCCCTTAAAGTTTTATGTGTAGTAGAACTTACAACATGAGCATAAGGAAATGGACTAGGATGCTCACCCGCTACAACCAAACCTGCAATATGTGCAATATCAGCAAACAAGTACGCGCCAACCTCATCTGCTATTTCTCTAAATTTGGCAAAATCAATCACTCTAGGATAGGCACTAGCACCACAAACAATAAGTTTTGGTTTAATCTCTTTTGCTATCTCTCTAACTTTATCATAATTAATTCTTCCATCAAGCTCAACTCCATAAAAAAAGCTTTCATAAACCTTTCCAGAAGAACTTACTTTAGAACCATGAGTTAGGTGTCCTCCATGGCTTAAATCCATACCCAAAATTCTATCACCTGGATTTAACAATGCCATATATACACCTTGATTTGCTTGTGAGCCTGAATTAGGTTGCACATTGGCAAAATTACAATTAAAAAGTTTTTTACATCTTTCTATAGCAATCGTTTCAATCTCATCAACAAATTCACATCCACCATAATATCTTTTACCAGGATAGCCTTCTGCATATTTATTTGTTAAAATACTTCCCATTACCTCCATAACTTCTGGTATGGTAAAATTTTCACTTGCTATCATTTCAAGACCATCACATTGTCTTGCTAACTCTTTTTGGGTTAAATCAAAAATTTCTTTATCAAATTTTTCCAACATTTACTCTCCTTTTATCTCATTTTTAAGTGGTCTCATGGCTGGGAAAAGCACTACATCACGAATTGATTTTTTATTAATTAAAAGCATAACCAATCTATCTATTCCTATACCTTGTCCTGCAGTTGGTGCCATAGCATAACCTAATGCATTAACAAAATCTTCATCCATTTCGCATGCTTCTTCATCACCTGCATTTTTTGCTTCAATTTGCTTTAAAAATCTCTCATATTGATCTAGAGGATCATTAAGCTCATTAAATCCATTAGCAATTTCTCTACCTGCGATAAACAACTCAAATCTTTCAGCAATATCTGCATCTTTATCACTTCTTCTAGATAAAGGACTTATAGAAATAGGAAAATCTATCACAAAAGTAGGATCAATCAATTTATCTTCAACATAATTATCAAAAAGTTCAGCTTGTAAATGACCTAATTCCAATTTTTCATTGGCTTCAAATCCATCTTTTTTTAGCTTTTCCAAAATTAATTCTTTATTATTAATAAGCTCATCATCCAAACCGCCATATTTTTTTAATGCGTCTTTATAAGTAATTCTTTCAAATGGCTTAGAAAAATCAATTATTTTTTCATCAAATTCAAGTTTTTTATCTAATTTTAATTTATCTAAAAGCATAGCAAAAAGCTCTTCTGTTAAATCCATTAAATCATGATAATTATGATAAGCCCAATAAAACTCGATTGTAGTAAATTCAGGATTATGCGTTAAATCCATCCCTTCATTTCTAAAACATCTATTAATCTCATAAACCGCCTCAAAACCACCTACAATCAAACGTTTTAGATACAACTCTGGAGCAATTCTTAAAAATCTTTCCACACCCAAAGCATTGTGATAAGTTACAAAAGGCTTTGCATTTGCTCCCCCTGCAATAGGATGCATCATTGGTGTTTCAACTTCCAAAAATCCTTTGTTATCAAAAAAAGATCTAATATAAGAAACTATTTTAGAACGCAAAATAAAATCTTTTCTCACCTCACTATTCATAATCATATCAAGATATCTTTTTCTATATCTTTGCTCAATATCTGTCAGCCCATGATATTTTTCCGGTAAAGGCACTATAGCTTTTGTAGCTATTTGAATTTGTTCTACATGAAGACTGAATTCTCCTGTTTTTGTCATAAAAGGAAAACCTTTAACCAAAACAATATCCCCTACTTCAAGATATTTTTTTAAAATGGCAAAGTATTCTTCCCCTAAAATGTTTTGATTAAAATAAATTTGTAAATTATCTTGCTCATCTTCTATATTAGCAAATACTGATTTACCAGCCATCCTAAGAAGCTTTAATCTTCCTGCTAATACTCCATGAGCATTTTCATCACGCTGATTTTCTATATCTTTAATATAGATGAATTTAGCCTTATATTCACTTATACCCATTTCTTTTTTTAAAAAGTGTGGATAAGGGTTGATTCCTAGTTCTTTTAACTCTTGCGCTTTTTGAATTTTTTGTTGCTCTAAAATATTATCAAACATTAAATATACCTTTATTTTTTACTACATTGTGGACATAGGCCATAAAGTTGCATTAAATGTCCTGTTAATTTAAAATTATATTCTTTTGCGATTAACATTTGTTGCTGTTCGATAATAGGATTTTCAAATTCTACAATCTCGCCACAACTTTTACAAATCAAATGATCATGGTGAGGTTTATTTGCAAGTTCAAATTTCTTCCCTGAAGCACCAAAAGATATAGAAGTAGCCATACCAGATTCTTCTAATAAATTTAAAGTTCTATAAACTGTTGCAATGCCTACATTTAATTCGGGATTTTTTTGCTTTATTTCTACGTATAGACTTTCTGGAGTATAATGCATATCGCTATTATATAAAGTTTTTAAAAGCACTTCTCTTTGTTTAGTATATTTTAGACCATTATCTTTAAGTGTTTTTTTAAAACGCTCAAGCAAAACATCATATTCTATATTTTCAATTTGCATTATTTACCTCCGAATTTAGACTTAAATTAGAATCTATAATTTGTTCTTGTATTTTATCTAAACCATTTTGAGTAAAATCAGTATTCATTATAAAATCACCTGTTTGTCTAAGTAGATCTAATGTATAGCTATTTTTAGCATATTTTTCTAAGCTTGCATTTAAAAATTCTATATTATTAATACAAGCCACTAAAATTGCAAAAATCAAAAATATTTTAGCACTACCAAATAAAAATCCACCTATACGATCTATAAAACCAAGACCACTCATACTAAAAATCTTTGATAATATATTTCCCAAAGCCATACAAGCTACCCAAATTACAATTAACAAAACCAAAAATCCCGCAAAAATCGCAAGATTTTCGTTTTCAATTGCATAAAAATTATTATTAATAATTTCTGCTACTTCTTTAGCATATCTTGAAGCAAGTAAAACCCCGCCAACTATGCCTAATAAACCAAAAATTTCCTTAAATAAGCCACTTACCAAACCTTTTAAACCTAAAATCGCAGTTAAACCTAAAACAAATACATCAAACCAAGAAAAATTTTCCATCTATATTAAACTCCAAATATTTTATTCAATTATCTTAGGGACTATAAAAAATCCATCCTGAGAATTTGGAGCATGCTTGCTAAGCATATCTATCACATCAGATTTTCTACTTTCATCTAGTCTAAATGGAGTTGCAGCATTTGTAGTGCTAGTCATAGCTTCAACATCATCAAGTTTTAGCTCATCTAATTTTTCTACAAAATTAACAATCTGACTTAATTGTTCTTCCAATTCTTGTCTTTTATCATCGGCAATTTTTAAAGCACTTAGCTTTTCAAGTTTGGTTAATAATTTATCATCAATTTGCATAATTTACCTTAATCTTAATTTTTAACTCAAGAAAACTCTTTTTAGGTTAAAAATTATAACATAAAATCATTTATTTTTTCATTTTTATATGTTACAATTATAGACTTAAAACAATAAATAATGTTTATTCTTGCTAAAAAAGGGAAAATATGGCTTTAAAAGAAAACCTAAAAGCGGTTCAAGCAGAATTAAGCTCTCAAGAGCAAATGATGGAAAATTTTATCAAATCTGAGCGCTTTATAAAAAAATACAAATACTATTTCATTGTAATCATTGTACTTTTAATCGCATATCTTAGCGGAAGTTATTTTTACAATCTAAAACAAGAAAGTAATATTCAAGAAAGTAATATAATTTTTAACAACTTATTGAAAAATCCTTCAGACCAAAAATTACTTGAAGAATTAAAACAAAAAAATGCAAATCTATACACCATATTCATGATGAATCAAAACAATCAAGATCTTAATCAAACTTTAAGCCTTAACATAGATCCTTTGTTAAAACAAATAGTGCTTGCTCAAAACAATCAAAAATCAAACTTTTTGAAAGATTATAATACCTTATTGGTAGGTTTTGATTTTCTAAAACAAAACGATTTTAAAAATGCAGATATAGAATTTAATAAAATACCTATAAATTCTCCCTTATGGCAGATTATTACAAGCTTAAAACATTATCAAGGAATAAAATGAAACACTTTTATTTATTTATCATTACTTTAATATTTTTTAGTGCTTGTGGCACAAAAAGGGAGTATTATCAACCAACGCAAGCAGAACAGCTTCCTTATAGCTCTCAAAGTATTAATGGTAAAATTATAAATTTCAATAACAATATAGCACAATTAAGCAATAATTCCTTTATAGATACTATGGGAAATATTATTAATTTTAAACTAGATAAAAATTATCATATTATAAATATGCAACAAGAAGAGGTTCTTATTGGCGATGATAATGGAAATTTTAAGATTTTAAATTTACAAGGTGATGAATTATTTTCTCATAAATTTAATGAAAGTGTAGTGAGTGCAAGTATAGATGGAGATGATATAGCTTTAATTTTAGCTAGCAATACCTTAGTATATGCAAATAAAAATCTTGGTATTAAAATGCTTCAAAATCTTGGCACAGCATATGCTCAAGATAGTCGTTATGCTAATCCTTATTTTTTAAATACCATTATTATATATCCTATGCTTAATGGAAAATTAGCCATACTTAATAAAAGCACACTAAAAGTGAGTAAAGAAATTTTAGTAAGTAGTGAGGAATTTTTTAACAATATCATCTATCTTCATGTTAAAAATGATACTATGGTTGCCGCAACTGCACAAAAAATCATCGTTGTTACTCCAAATAGAACCTTATATTTAAACGAAAATATTAAAGAAGTAAACACTAATGATAATGAAATTTTTGTACTAACAAAAGATGGAAGAGTTATTAAAAATGATTATAATCTTAGAAAAATCGATGAAGTAAAATTTCAGTTTGCTCTGTTTTCTAAAAGCACCTTGTACAATAACTCTTTGTATATTTTTGAAAAAACAGGTTATTTAATCAAATTAAACACCAATTTAAAAGATTATACAGTATATAAACTAAGTGAAGCCGTTGATAAAAAAAGTTTTATGGCTAATGGTAAATTTTTCTTTCAAAATAAATTTTTACAATTAAACTAAAATGAATCAAGAGCTTAGTGATATTCTTATAAAATATGGGATTGTTTTAAAAAATACTAAATCCTTAGATATCCATGCTTTTAGTAAAAAGAAAAAATTAATTTGTATTTATGGAGAGAATACAAACAAACAGTGTTGTTTGATTTTATTTTCTTTTGCAAAAAGTAAAATTTTAATAAAAGAAAGTTTAGATTTTGAAGATATTTTTCAAAATATAAGCCAAACTCTAAACTTAAATTTTCAAAATTATTTTATATTTCACCAAGCTTTAATTTGTTCTAAAGCAAAAGAATATCTAGCTACCAAAGGGATTAAAAATTATGCTTTTATGTGATATTGGTAATACAACCGCTAGTTTTCTGAATGAGCAAAAATTTTATTCTATGAGTATTGAGCAGTTTTTACAATACGAACCTACGCAAAAAGTATTTTATATCAATGTAAATCCAAATTTAGAGCAAAGATTAGAACAAAATCCTTTATTTATCAATCTTGCCTCATATTTTAATTTTGATACTATTTATGAGAATTTAGGGGTTGATAGAATAGCGGCATGTTACACTATAGAAGATGGTGTTGTAGTTGATGCGGGTTCTGCAATAACTGTAGATATTATTTCTAATTCTATTCATCTTGGGGGATTTATACTCCCAGGTATTGAAAGCTATAAAAAGTCTTTTTCCAATATTTCATCACGTTTAAGATACGAGCTAAATACACAGATTAATTTTGATGCTTTCCCTCAAAGAACCGTTGATGCTTTAAGTTATGGAGTTTTTAAAAGCATATATTTACTTATAAAAGATAGTGCATATGATAAAAAATTATATTTTACAGGCGGAGATGGGCAATTTCTTGCAAATTTTTTCGACTATGCAATTTATGATAAATTTTTAATTTTTAGAGGTATGAAAAAAGCTGTTTGTGAAAATTTTATACTTTAAAATTTATTTCTATACCCAAGCACTTGAAATTATAAAATTTATTTACTCAAAACAACTATATTTTGATATTATTAGCAAAATCAAACACACAAAAGGAATTGATAACAATGGATCAAAAACATTTTGATACCGTGGTAATTGGCGGTGGGATTTCTGGTGCTGCAGTATTTTACGAGCTGGCTAGATACACAAATATTCAAAATATTGCTTTGTTAGAAAAATACAATAGCGCTGCAACTTTAAATAGCCATAGCACAAGCAATTCACAAACTATCCACTGTGGTGATATAGAGACAAATTACACTTTAGAAAAAGCAAAAAAAGTTAAGACAACAGCAGATATGATTGTAAAATATGGTCTTTTGCAAAATGCACAAAATAAGTTTATGCACTCACACCAAAAACTCGCACTTGCAGTTGGAGACAAAGAATGCGAGTATATGAAAAATAGATATGAAGAATTTAAAGAATTATATCCTTATATTAAATTTTATACTAAAGATGAAATTAAGCAAATAGAACCTAATGTTGTATTAGGCGAAGATGGCATAAATGATAGAACCGATGAAGTAGTAGCTATGGGTGTAGAAGCAGGAACGGTTTATACTACAGTAGATTTTGGCTTGATGAGTCAAAATCTTATAGAGCAAGCTTGCAAACAAGGAAAAAATACTCATGTTGCCTATAATCAAGAAGTTGTGTTTATAGAAAAAAAAGATGATATTTTTTATATTAAAACAAAAGATTTTAAAGAATATAGCGCGAAATCTATTATAGTAAATGCAGGAGCGCATTCTTTATTTTTGGCACATAAAATGGGTATAGGATTAGATAAATCTTGCTTTCCGGTTGCAGGAAGTTTTTATATGTCTAAAAGAAAAATTTTAAATGGTAAAGTTTACATGGTGCAAAATCCAAAACTACCATTTGCTGCGCTACATGGTGATCCTGATTTATTAGCTAATATGAATACACGCTTTGGCCCTACTGCCTTAGTTATCCCTATGTTAGAAAGATACCATGGTTTTAAATCACTACCTGAATTTTTCAAAACACTTAACTTAGACATGAATGTAGTTAAAATTTGTTTTAATCTTTTTAAAGATTCTACTATTAGAAATTATATTCTTTATAATTATTTGTTTGAAATTCCTTATATTAACAAAAGACTTTTTGTAAAAGATGCCAAAAAAATAGTTCCTAGTTTAAAAACAGATGATATTTACTATGCTAAAAACTTTGGCGGAGTGCGCCCTCAAGTGCTTGATAAAAAGGTAGGAGAATTAATGCTTGGTGAAGCAAGTATCACTGAAATTCCAGGTATAATTTTCAACATGACCCCAAGTCCAGGTGCTACAAGCTGTCTTGGTAATGGTTATAGAGATGCAAAACTTATTTGTCAATACTTGGGTGCTAATTTTAATGAGGATTTATTTACTAGCGAACTACTATAAAAAGGATAAAAAATGCTAAAAAAAACAAAAATAGTTGCAACGATTGGACCAGCAAGTGAAAACGAAGCTACAATAAGACAAATGATTATTAATGGGGTGAATGTTTTTCGTTTAAATTTTTCACATGGAACCCATGAGTATCATAGTCAAAATCTAACTACTATTAGAAAAGTGGCAACTGAACTTAATGCAAGAATTGGAATTTTGCAAGATATTAGTGGACCAAAAATTAGAACCTTAAAAATTCCAGAAGCTTTTGAATTAAAAAATGGAGATAGACTAGACTTTTACAAGGATACTTTTGAAGGAGAAAAACTTTCTAATGAACATTATAAAGTCTGTATTAATCATCCTGAAATTCTTTCAATGCTAAAGGTAGGAGAATACATCTATCTTTGTGATGGCTCCATCAAAACTAAAGTAGTGCAAGTTGAAAAAGATTTTATCCAAACCCAAGTAGAAAATAGCGGGGTGCTTAGTTCAAACAAGGGAATTAATTTTCCTAATACAAAAATTAATATCGATGTTATCACCCAAAAAGATAAAGATGATCTTGCATGGGGTATTAAAAATGATGTTGACTTTTTAGCCATCTCTTTTGTACAAAATGCTCATGATATTGATGAAGTTAAGAAAATACTTGATGAAAATAATGCCAAAATTGCTATTTTTGCAAAAATAGAAAAATTTGATGCTGTTGAAAATATCGATGAAATCATAAATTGCAGTGATGGTATAATGGTAGCAAGAGGGGATTTGGGTATTGAAGTGCCTTATTATAGAGTGCCAAATATACAAAAACTCATCATTAAAAAAGCCAATGAAGCTAATAAACCTGTCATTACTGCTACTCAAATGCTTTTTTCACTTGCAAAATCCAAAACTGCCACAAGAGCTGAAATTTCAGATGTTGCTAATGCTGTGCTTGATGGCACTGATGCAGTTATGCTTAGCGAAGAAAGCGCGGTAGGGATTGATCCGGCAAATGCGGTTGATATTATGACTCAAACCATTATAGAAACAGAAAAAAACTATCCTTATGAAAAATTTGAAACCTTTAAATGTTTCAATGAAACCGATATTATTGCCAAATCAAGCACACAACTAGCAACCGATTTAAATGCAAATGCAATTTTTACCATCACAAGTAGTGGTGCTTCTGCGGTTAAAACAGCAAGATATCGTCCAAAAATGGATATCATAGCTATTACTCATTCTAAAAAAGCTTTAAATTTTTTAAGTATAGTTTGGGGAGTTCAACCTGCTATATTAATAGAAAAACATGAAAATTTAACAGAGCTTTTAAGCAATTCTGTAAAACTTGGAGTCGAAAAAGGCCTTATGAAAAAAGATGGAGTTTATACTCTTACTGCAGGTTTTCCAATAGGTGTTGCAGGAAGTACAAATTTAATTAGAATTTTACAAAAAGATCAAATTGAATATTATTTAAGTTTGGGAAAATAACCCAAACTTAATATTCTTCTTCTATCAAATCACATAAACAATGTATAATTAAAATATGCATTTCTTGAATTCTAGCTGTATCATCGCTTGGAATGACTATATTATGCTCACATAATTTATTCATCACTCCACCACCCTTTCCACTGAGTCCTATACACTTAGCACCAATTTCTTTGGCCTTTTCAAAAGCTTTAATCACATTTGGACTTTTTCCACTAGTAGAAATTCCAATCAATACATCATTATCACTAGCTAAAGCTTCAACTTGCCTTGAAAAAACAAATTCAAAACCATAATCATTTCCTATAGCACTTAAAGCAGAAGTATCAGTGCTTAGAGCAATAGCAGCTAAAGCCTTTCTTTCTTTTTTATATCTTCCGCTAAGTTCAGCTGCAAAATGCTGGCTATCTGCAGCACTTCCACCATTTCCACAAATTAAAATTTTCCCACCACTTTTCAAGCACACTTTTAACTCTTGAGCAACCATAGCAATTTGCTCTTTTAAACTCAAACTTTGTTCTAAAGTTTTTTGATGTTGAATAAATTCCTTTTCGATTTTATTTATCATTTGCAATCCTATTAATTATATTGGTAGTGCTAAATCCATCTTCAAAGTCGATCAATTCTACTTTTTTTACTAAATTTGAACCCACTACCTCTTTGTCTTTATAATCAGCTCCCTTAACTAGCACATCAGGTTTTAAAAACTCTATCAATTCATAAGGAGTATCTTCATTAAAAATCACTACATAATCTACAAAATACATGCTCGCAAGCATACATGCACGTTGAAACTCTAAATTTATAGGTCTTGAATTTCCTTTTAGTCTTTTTACGCTTTCATCTGAATTTAAACCTACAACTAAGATATCTCCTAATTTTTTAGCTTTTTCAAGATATTTTATATGACCATAATGCATAATATCAAAACACCCGTTGGTAAAAACTACTTTTTGATCTTGTAGCAATTTTACAAGCTCTTCTTTGCTTTTAATTTTATCTTCAAAAGAAGCTTTTTTGAGGTTTTTTATCTCTTCTAAACTTACACTCACACTTCCTACTTTTGCTACCACAACAGCTGCTGCATCATTTGCTAGCTCGCACGCTTTTACAATATCAACTTTTAAAGCCAAAGCATAAGCAAGCATAGCTATAACACTATCCCCAGCTCCTGTTACATCATAAACCTCCAAGGCTTTTGCAGGAATAATATGTAATTTTTCATCAAAAAGTGCTATTCCTTCTTCAGATAAAGTTATAATAGAATAAGCTAAATTTAAATCATCTTTTAATTTTTTCAAAGCTTTTTCTAAATTATTAATTTTTTCTACACCCAAAGCTTGAATAGCTTCTTTTTTATTTGGAGTTAGCAAGGTTGCATTTTGATATTTGCTAAAATCACTTCCTTTTGGATCAATCAAAATAGGTAAATTTAAAGTATTTGCATGCTCTATCAAAGCTTTTGTTACTTTTGAAGTTAAAATCCCTTTGGCATAATCACTCAAAACAATCGCATCATAATCTTTTGCGATTTTTTTATACTCTTGAATAATTTCATCTTCTAATTTAGTATCAAAATCATTCTCATCATCAAGCCTTAAAACTTGCTGAGAATATGATAAAACTCTACTCTTAAGAGGGGTTTTTCTATCTTTTTCTACTAATAATTTTGCATTTAAATTTTCTTTTAAAAATCTTCCACTCTCATCATCACCCACAAGTCCTAGAGCAAAAACCTCAGCACCAAGACTTTTTAAATTTGCATATACATTACCAGCTCCACCTAGTCTTTTATCTTCTTTTTGTGATTTCATCACCATTACAGGAGCTTCTGGAGAAATTCTAGTACAATCACACCATATATAATGATCCACCATAAAATCCCCAACAACTAAAATTTTTGGCTTTTTAGAACTTAAAAAATCAAACATTTACTTCCTTTTCATAAAGCCTTTTAATCTCATCTAAATAATCTTTTATTCCCTCTTCAAGACCAAATTTAGCTTTATATGAAAAACTCTCATCTAATTTTGCTTGAGTATGAAATTGATAAGCGTTTTTATAAGGATTAGGAATATACTCACAAGGATAATTAGTGTTTAATTCTTTTTGTAAAATATCAACTATATCTTGAAAAGTTCTTGCCTTACCTGTAGCTACATTATAAATTCCGCTTTTTGCTTCTAAAGCTTGCAAATTTGCACTCACAACATCTTTAATATATACAAAATCACGATAAATTTGATCACTTCCTTCAAATAAACGCGGACTTTTGCCCGCTAAAATTTGATGTCCAAATTGCAAAATCATAGAAGCAGTGCTATTTTTAAAAAATTCTCCCTTGCCATACACATTAAAATATCTAAGCCCGACTATATGCATTTTATCAAAGTATTTTTTTGCTAATTTATCCATCATTAATTTCGAAAATGCATAAGGGTTTTTAGGGGCTTCACTTAAATTTACAGTTTGCGGACTTGGAGCATCTCCATAAACTGAGGCTGAACTTGCATAGATTAGTTTTGCATTAAGCTCCAAAGCAAGTTCTATAAAATCTTTAAAAGTGTTTAAATTAGTCTTTAAAACTTTGTTTTGATCATAAACAGTTGTATCTGAAATTGCAGCCTTATGAAAGATCGCATCGGGTTTAAAATCTTTTATAACTTTTAAAGTTTTTTCATCGTTAATATCACCCACATAAAGCTCACCTTCAAAATCTAAAATATTTTTAAAATGGCCAAAGCTTTCTAAATTTCCATTTTCAAAAGTAGCGCTTGAACGCATTTTATCTACAATCAAAACTTCATGTTTATCTTGAAGTTCTAAAGCAAGTGCAGAGCCTATAAAACCTGCTCCACCCGTTATCACTATTTTCATTTTCTATCCTTTAAATAATGCAAAAGTTCTTTTAAATTTTTAAAGACCTTATAGTTTTTATCATCATTATAATTTTCATTAATCAAAAATAGATTTTTTACACCAGCATTAATTCCAGCTTGCATATCGCTTAAATTATCCCCTATAAAAAAAGATTGTGAAAAATCTATATCAAATTCTTGTTGTGCTTTTAAAAGCATGCCGGGTTTTGGCTTACGACATTCACAATTTTCTAAATGCGAGCAGTGATAAATTTTTTCTATTCTAATGTTTCTTTTTAAAAACTCATCCAACATATATGAACTTAAAATTTCAAAATCTTTTTCACTATAATAAGCTCTTGCAATGCCTGATTGATTAGTAGCTACAAAAATTAAAAAATTTTGCTTTTGAAAAAATTCGCAAAGTTCAAAAATACCATCACAAAATTCAAAATCACTGATCTTATGAACGTATTTTTTATCTATATTAATAATCCCATCTCTATCTAAAAATAACGCCCTTGTTTTCATAAAAAAATTATAATGTATTTTTATTAAGATTTTTATAATTTATCAAGTAAAAAAGTTTTTTAAGCGACTTTAAATAAAAAAAGCTTATAATTCAAAACATTTTATTTTCAATTTATACAGGAGTGATACAATGAAAAAGCTACTTGTTTTATCAGCTTTAGCATGTCTTGGTGTTTCAGCTTTTGCTGCAGATGGTGCTACACTTTACAAAAAATGTGCAGTATGTCATGGTGCTAAAGCAGATAAAGTTTATCTTAACAAAGTTCCTGCTTTAAATTCTTTAACTGCAGCTGAAAGATTGCAATACATGAAAGACTATGCAGCAGGTAAAAGAAACGCTTATGGCCAAGGTGCTATCATGAAAATCAACCTTAAAGGTTTAACAGAAGCAGATTTCAAAGCAATTGAAGAATATATCGAAAGCTTAAAAAAATAATTTAACAGCCTTTATGGCTGTTTTTTGTTCTTTTCTAAAGCCTCTTTTTTTCTTTTTTCTAAAATCACCGCATCATTTAAAGCTTCTTCACTATCATTTAAAGTAGTAAATTTATAATCATCATCAAATTGTTTATTCTTTATACCCCAAAGCAAAGCGCAAATCGCCAAAAACAAAGCAACCAAAGAAACGCCTATCATCATCATTAAAACACCGTTCATTTTTTAATCCTTAAAGCATTTAAAATCACTATTATACTACTAAAAGACATTGATAAAGCCGCGATTAAGGGATTAATCAAACCAAAAAAAGCTAAAGGCATGCTCAAGGCATTATAAAATAAAGAAAAAGCCAAATTTTGTTTAATAATTTGATAAGTTTTTTTAGCTATTTGTATGGCTTTTTGTAAGCTTTTTAGGTCATTTTTTAACAATATAATATCACTATTTTCCATAGCAAGTTCAGAACCTTCTTTTAAAGAAACCCCAACACCTGCATAAGAAAGTGCTAAAGCATCATTTACTCCATCTCCTACCATTAAAACCTTACCTGTTTGATTTAAATTAGCTATTATTTGCATTTTATCTTCTGGCATACACGAGGCTTTGAAATTATTTATTTTTAATTTTTCAGCCACCTTACTCACAGCAGATAAATTATCACCACTTAACATATAAATTTGCATTTTACATTCTTTCATAAATCTAATCAACTCTTCAGAGCTTTCTCTCATACTATCTTCTAACTCAAAAACTGCTAATATAATTTTATTTTTAGCAAATATAAAATGCGTGGTTTGAAATTCTTGTACTTGCATATGATTTTCTTTGAAAAATTTCTCATTTCCTCCCAAAAATTCATCTTTGCCCAAAAAGGCTTTATAACCTCTTGCTTGAAAATTTTGAACTTTTTCAAATTCTATTCTGCCATCGATTTTTTCATCTAAAAATTTCAAAATGCTTTTAGCCACTGGGTGGTTAGTTAGGTGTAAGAAATTTAATAACTCATTTTTATCCAAACTCTCATCCAAAAAGCTTTTTTTAACTTCTAAGCTAACCTTTGTTAAAACCCCTGTTTTATCAAACACAACCACATTACACTTACTCAAATCCTCCACAACGCCTGCTTCTTTAAATAAAATTTTTTCTTTCAAACCAGCACTAATTGCTACTAAAGAACTCACCGGAGTAGCCAAAGCTAAAGCACATGGACAAGCTATAATTAACACAGAAACCATGCGTATCATGGCTTCTTCAAAACCCAAATTTAACACAAAAAAAGTAAAAGTAAAACAAAGTAAAGCACAAGTTAAGATAATAGGTGAAAAATACTTACTTACTTGCTGTACCATTTTTTCTATTTTGGCTTTTTTTGAACTGGAGTTTTCAAGTAAATTAATAATCCTAGCCAATTTAGAATCCTTATAAAGTGCATTTGCCCTATATAAAGCATTCCCGCTTAAAACCAAAGAAGCAGAATAAATCATATCATCTTTTTGCACATCAAGTGGTAAACTCTCTCCACTTAAACTAGACATATCCAAGCTAATATTACCACTAACACACACTCCATCTATTAAAATTCTATCGCCTTCTTTTAATTCTATAATATCTCCTATTTGCACTTCTTCTACATCGATATTTTCTATTTTGTCATTTTTTAAAACCCTTACTTCACTGCTTAAAAACGATCGTAAATGATCAAGCGTATCAAGGGCTTTTTTCTTACTTAAAAGCTCTAAGTACTTTCCTATAAAAACAAAACAAACAATCATTGCCACAGAATCAAAATACACTTGCGAAGCTCTTGAAAACATTGCCCATATTGAATATATATAAGCTAAACTTGCCCCACTAATTACCAAAGTATCCATATTAACACTTTTAAATTTCAAAGTATAATAGGCATTTTTATAAAAGATTGAGCCTGTATAAAAAAGCACAGGAGTACAAAGTAAAAATTCAGCAAAATGTAAAATATCCTTAGTATCAGCTTCCATGCCACTAAAAAACCCAGCATACTTGGCTACAGATATCCACATGATATTCATCACACAAGCTATGGCAACTATTAATTTTGCATAAAAATCTCTTTTGGTTTGAGTTGCTCTTTGCTCATTTTTTGTAGGTAAATACACACTAGCTTTATAACCAATACTTTCTATGCTTTGGATAATTTTTGCTAAATTTATACTTTTTTCATCAAAAACAATTCTAGCTTTATGAGTAATAGAATTAATATCAACTTCTATCACTCCTTCACTTTTAATGAGAATTTTTTCATTAAGCCAAACACAGGCAGCACAATGAATTTCTTCTATAAGTAAAAAAATCTCACTAAAACCTTCTTTGGTTTGTTGTATGTATTTTTCATAATCTTTAACATTATGTTCTATTATGGCAGGAGTTAGGGTTTGATTGCCAAGTTTTTCATAAAATTCTTCCAAGTTATTTTCTTGTAAAATCTCATAAACACTTTCACAGCCTTTACAACAAAAATAATTTCCATTTTTTTCTATCATTTGATCTTGTCTGAAACTTAATTGGCAGTGTTTACATTTCATCTTATACTTTCTTCAATAATTTTTTACAATATTTTATCATTTTTTTAAAATCGCTATTTTAAAAATTATTTACAAAGCTATATTATAATTTTAAAAATTTGACAAAGAAGCATTTTTTTGAATAAAATCTCTTATTCATTATTAAATACTACATTTTCTACATTTTAGAGGATATATGGAAAATACAAAAGAAAAAAAACAACATCAAAGAACACACATTCCAGTGGAAGGTTATAAGATAGAAGATTTAAAGTTGCTTGATCTAGAAAGCTTAGTTAAAATTGCTAATGAAGCAGAAATAGAAAACCCAAGAGAATTTAGAAGACAAGATCTTATTTTTGAAATTCTAAAAGCACAAACCAAAAAAGGTGGTTTTATACTCTTTACAGGAATTTTAGAAATTTCACCTGAAGGCTATGGCTTTTTGCGTGGAATGGATTCAAATTTAAGCGATAGTGTAAATGATGCTTATGTGTCAAACTCACAAATTCGCAAATTTGCTCTGCGTGTTGGAGATATAGTTACTGGTCAAGTTAGAGAACCAAAAGATCAAGAAAAATACTATGCTTTGTTAAAAATCGAAGCAATTAATTATCTTCCATTAAAAGAAGCTAGAGAAAGACCTTTATTTGACAATCTTACTCCAATTTTTCCAACTGAAAAAATCAAATTAGAATACGATCCTTTAAAACTTACAGGTAGAATGCTTGACTTATTTGCCCCTATAGGAAAAGGCCAAAGAAGCTTAATCGTAGCACCTCCAAGAACTGGTAAAACTGAGCTAATGAAAGAATTAGCTACTGCTATTGCCAAAAATCACCCAGAGGCTCATTTGATTGTGCTTTTGGTAGATGAGCGCCCTGAAGAAGTTACAGATATGCAAAGATGTGTCAAAGGCGAAGTTTTTAGCTCAACTTTTGACTTACCTGCTTATAATCATGTTAGGGTAGCTGAACTTGTTATAGAAAAAGCAAAAAGGATGGTAGAAACAGGTAAAGATGTCATTATTTTGCTTGATTCTATTACAAGATTAGCAAGAGCTTATAATACCGCTACGCCAAGTAGTGGTAAGGTTTTAAGCGGTGGGGTTGATGCAAATGCCTTGCATAAACCAAAACGCTTTTTTGGTGCAGCTAGAAATATAGAACATGGTGGCTCATTAACCATTATAGCAACTGCTTTGATAGAAACAGGCTCAAGAATGGATGAAGTAATTTTTGAAGAATTTAAAGGAACGGGAAATAGCGAAATCGTTCTTGATAGAAATATTTCAGATAGAAGAATTTACCCTGCAATTAACATCATAAAATCAGGTACTAGAAAAGAAGAATTGCTCCAAGGTGTTGAAAAACTTCAAAAAATTTGGGCAATTAGATCAGCTATTTCACAAATGGATGATATAGAAGCATTAAAATTTTTATACTCTAAAATGCTAAAAACTAAAAGCAACGAAGAGTTATTATCTATCATGAATGAGTAGCAATGCTTCAAGCTCTTGCTGTTAAATACAGACCAAAAAATTTCAATGAGCTTGTAGGGCAAAATACTGTTTCTACAAGCTTAAAATATGCTCTTGAAAATAACCGTTTAGCGCACGCTTACTTATTCTCAGGGTTACGCGGAAGCGGAAAGACTTCAAGTGCAAGAATTTTTTCAAGAGCTCTAGTATGCGAAAATGGACCAAGTGCTAATCCTTGTGGAGAATGCTCTCAATGTTTATCTTCGCTTAATGGCTCTAATATAGACATTATAGAAATGGATGCTGCAAGCCATAGAAGCTTAGAAGATATACAAGAGCTTATCGAGCAAGTCAAATACGCTCCATCTTTAGCTAGGTTTAAAATTTTTATTATCGATGAAGTACATATGCTCACCCCACAAGCTGCAAATGCTTTGCTTAAAACCTTAGAAGAGCCACCAAGTTATGTAAAATTTATACTAGCAACAACCGATCCTTTAAAACTTCCTGCCACAGTTCTTTCAAGAACACAGCATTTTAGATTTAAGCAAATTTCTACCCATGATATCTTAAATCATCTTGAGTGGATTTTGAAAAAAGAAAATATCAACTATGAAAAAGAAGCTTTAAAACTCATAGCAAGAAGCGGAAATGGTTCTTTAAGAGATACTCTAACCTTACTAGATCAAGCCATAGTATATTGTCAAAATGATATACAAACACAAAAAATCACTGCTATGCTAGGCTTTTTAGATCCAGCTAAAATTGAAGAATTTTATCAAGCCATTTTAGCTAATGATAAGGATAAAGTTCTTGAGTTTTTAAAAGAATTTGAAGATTATGAAGCAAGCAATGTCATTGATGAGATGATATTTTTTCTAAAAGAAGCGTTTTTTGCCAAAAATAATCTTTTTTCTATGTTAATTTATGAAAGATTTTTTAGAATTCTTTCGCGTGCTAAGACTATGTTAAATTCTAGCGATGATGATAGTTTTGTACTTTGCGTTATGGCTTTCATGCTTATTGAAGCAACTTATTTAAAAAGCATTGATGAGGCTATTAAAAGCTCAAAACAAGATAGCATGCCAAGTCCAAAACAACAAGAAATTCCTTCTATTCAACAAACTCCTAAAGAAGAAAAACTTAATCCTTATGAAAATCTCTTAAAAGCAATATATAAAAGAGATTATGACTTAGCTGAAGTTTTTAAAAAAACCACTCAATTTATTTCTTTTGAAGATGACATTTTAAGCATTAGCTCACACGCTAAAGATAATGATAGAATGGTTTTAAACAATGGTTTTAAATTAATCAAAACATTATTTCATGAGCTTTTTGGAGAAAAAGCACAAATCAAAATTCAAAAAACAGAAACCATAGACACTCAAAAACTACAAGATATATTCAAAACTCCCATAAAACAAGAAGTAAAAAGCACTCCAAATTTAAATGAACATTTTGAAAATTTTAAAAAAGATGCTAAAAAATACAATCCTAAAGACGAAACCAAAGAAGCTCTTAATAAGCTCTTTGGTTCCCCAACTATACACAATTAAAAACTACCATTGATTGAAATATAAATTCTTCTTCCCTCTTCTATGCGGTTATAAGTATTTACCCAAATTTCATCTGTACCACTTTTATAAGATTCCCAATCATTTGTAAAACTTTTATTAAAAAGATTATAAATTGCTGCATTAATGTTCCAATTTTTATTGATATCATAACGCACACCCATAGAAGCTAAAAAGACATCTTGATAGTATTCTCTATTAATATTTGTATCACCCATATATCGATCTATTTGCCATTCGCCTTTTACCCATGGAGTGAATTTATTAAAGATATTATAACTTGCTTTTAGCATGATATTGTGTTTTAGACTATCAATTTCTGGCTTTCCTATCACAGTTTTATCTTGTGCATCTTTTACTTCACTATCAAGATAAGTGTAAGCTAAATCTAAATTTAAATGTTCTATAGGGGTAATCCCTGCTCCAAGCTCTATGCCTTTGTATTCAACTTTGCCATGATTAATCGCTTGATAACAAGACTCAGCTTCGCATTCTCCAACACCCGAAATCATACTGCCATTGCTAAATTTTTGACTAGAAATTTTATCTTTGAAATTGGTTAGAAAGCCAGTTGCTGAAATATAAAATAAGTCATTATTATAAACAGCAGCTAATTCATAATTAAGCGATGTTTCTTCTTTTAAATTTGGATTTCCATACATAGGGTACTTACCCTGTCCACTATAATTATAAGCACCTGCTATCAATCTATTAGCATATGGAGTTCTAAAGCCCGTTGAAACACCACCCTTTAAAGTAAGTTCGCTAGTAGGATTATAAACTAAATAAGCTCTTGGTGAAATATTATTTCCAAAAATTTCATGATGATTATATCTTGCGCCAAAAGTAAATCTCAAATCATCTCTTATACTATATTCATCTTCTGCAAAAAAAGCTAATAAATATTGATCAAAATTTGTAGGATTAGCGATTTTATCTTGCATTTTTTCAAGTCTATATTCACCACCCACGCTTAAAATATGACTTTGGCCTAAAGGAATAACTGATCTTGTATCTACGATAATATCTTCAGCAACTATATCTCTATTTTGTCCTAAAAATGGTTGTGTTTTTTGACCAACTACCTCACGACCATCATTACTTACACGGTTATACTGCAAGGTAGAAGTAATCGAAAAGTCTTCATATACCCCCTCATGACTTAAATAAGTTACCAACTTATCTACTTGCATAGTATCTGTATAACCACCTGTTAAAGCCCCATTATCACCAGATGGCTTAGTCAGCGTTCCTAGTTGGCCTTTTTTGTTATCATAATGATTTCTTGAAAAATCAATATCAAATATCAAAGTATTATAATCATCTACTAAATAGTTTAACCTAGTTCCTAAATTAAAATTGTTAGCTTTTGTAGGACTTTGCGCTTGATCACCTTGCACTCTTTGTCCACTTCCATTGCTAAATTCAACATTAGATTGTTCCCTATAAAACTCTCTAAAACGTAAGGTTAATCCTAGGCGATCATTCATCAACGGGCCGCTTGAATATATACTTGTACCATAAGTATTGCCCCATTCTTTATGTGCATTAAAAATACCATCTAAACTAACTGATGTTTCCCATTTATCACTTACTTTTTTTGTGATGATATTTACAACACCACCTAAAGCTTCAGAACCATATAAAGTACTCATTGGTCCTTTGATTACTTCTATTCTTTCTATGCTAGAAATTGGAGGCAGAAATGAATTTGAAATTTCATTAAAACCATTAGGCCCTACTTCTCCACCTATCCCTTGTCGCCGTCCGTCAATTAAAATTAAAGTGTATCCTGTAATACCTCTCATGGTAATATTATAAGATCCAGTTTTTCCTTTACTAGCAAATAAATCCACACCAGGAATATCAGCAATAGCTTCGGCAACATCTCTATAAGGCTTACTTTCTAAATCTTTTTTGCTAATCACATTTATAGTAGCAGGGGCTTCTTTAATATCTTGAGAAAAACCAGAAGCGCTTACTATGGAGCTATCTAATAAAACTTCTTGCGATAAAGCATTGCAGATCAAAAAACTAGCAACACAAAACGATAAACAATGTTTTTTCATTATTTCCTTTCTTATAAATATATTTTCAAAACTGGAATATTATGATAATAATTATTAATTTAAAATAAATTTATTGTATCAATTATGATAATTGTTATTAATAAAAAATTTAATTTTTAGTAATATAATCACAAAAAAATAAAACGAGGATAAGATGGAATTTTTAAAAACTTACATTGACTTAATTATATTTATTGTTTTAGGAATAATGGCATTTATTGCTATATGGTGCACTATAGAACGTATATTGTTTTTTAGAAAAATTAAGCTAAATGATTATCAATGTCAAGAAAAATTTGATGATGCAATTAGTGAAAATCTCACCATGCTTTATATCATTTACACTAATGCTCCTTATGTAGGACTTTTGGGAACTGTAGTGGGGATTATGATTACATTTTATGACATGGGCGCAAGTGGGAATATTGATGTTAAATCTATTGTTATTGGTTTATCGCTAGCTTTAAAAGCTACAGCATTAGGAATTTTAGTTGCTATCCCTTCTTTAATGGCTTACAATGGATTACTTAGAAAAATATCAACCTTGAGTAATGCATATCGTATTTTTAAGGATAAAAATGCTTAAATTACCAAAAAATGAAGGTTTAAACATCATTCCTTTTATAGACATAATGCTTGTTTTACTAGCTATTGTTTTAAGCATATCCACCTTTATCGCGCATGGTGAAATTAAAATCAATCTACCTCAAAGTGAAAATTCAAATTCCATAAACGAAAATAAAGACAAAATGAGTATTTTAATCAATAAAGAAAATGAATTTTATATCGATGGAAAAACAGCTTCCTTAGAAGAAATAAAAGCAAAATTTAACACTATAGATTCTAAAACATTAGTAGAGTTAAAAAGTGATAAAGAAGCAAAATTTGAAAGTTTTGTAAAAATTATTGATATTTTAAAAAATAAAAATCATGAAAATTTTCAAATTTTAACAGAGCAAAAAAGATGAAAGCATTTATAAATAATCATAAAAATCAGTCATTTTTTATCACTTTATTTCTCTTTTTGCCTTTATTTTTTGTTTTTATTTATACTAAGAATTTTTTACATATACAACATAGCTCTTCAAAAGAAGAAAAATTTAATATAGCTATAAAACAATTTTTACAAGATTCCCCTAAAACAAAAACGGAACAACCTAAACAAGAAAAAATAAAAAAGCCAAAACAAACAAAAGAAAAAGCTATTATGCAACCTAAAAAAACAAATACTTTAACCAATACCAAGACAATAAATCAATTAAATGAAAAAATAAAACCTCAAAAAACTATAACACAAGAAAAAAACACTCCAATAACTTCTCAAGAAAGCATATCTTTAGCTAATAACAATGAACTTTTAAAAGAAGTCAAACAAGCTATAGATGAAGCTTTAATCTATCCTAGACAAGCCAAAAAAATGCGAATGAGTGGCGAAATTTTAGTAGAATTCACATGGACTAAAGATAAAAATCTATTAAACTTAAAAATATTAAAACCATCAAAATATAAATTATTGAACGATAGTGCCTTAGAAACTATACGTATAGCGTCTAAGAATTTTCCACAATATGAAAAAACTTTTCATATAAGAATACCATTAATATATAAAATAAACTAAGCAAAATTGCTTAGTTTGTCTTGATTAAATTATGTCCTCTATAGATCCCATAAATTTTATAGTCTCCATTTTTAAGCATCAAAACTACAGGGTATTCTTCTTCATAGCCTTGCTCCATTCCAGGACTTCCCTGAGGCATACCAGGAGCAGAAATACCTATAACATCTTCAGGTTTATTTTTCAAAAGCCAAGCAACTGCATCTTCAGGCACATGCCCTTCTATAACATAACCATCAATTACGCCAGTATGGCAACTTTGATACATAGGCTGAATATTCATTTTTTCTTTTATTTTTAAAAAATCATCGCTTTTGTGTATTTGCACTTTATAACCTTTATCTTTCATATAATTAGCCCAAAGATCACAGCATCCACAAGTAGGACTTTCATAAATATTTAATAATTTCTCATTAGCCAATAAAGTTGCAAAACCCAGTGATAAAGTTAAAAATAATTTTTTCATATATCCTCCAAAAAAACAAAAAGATAAAATACATTATAAAAATTAATATTTTTTATAAAACCAATAATTTTTATTTTAAAATCTATAAAAAAACAAAAATACACTCTTACTTCACTCACAAATACTTTTTTTACCTACAACTAAAACCCAAGCTATATACCAAATAAAACATTCAATGAATAATTTCAAACAAAATTTATAAACTCTATTAAAAACTTAAACCCAAATTTGTTATAAATATTTTAACCCCCCCCCAACCCACCAAATAACAATTCAATAACCAACAACACAAATCTAAGCCATAAAAACAACTAAACAACTAAACAACTAAACAACTAAACAACTAAACAAATCTAATTTTTCAGATCAATAAAAAAGCAAAAACATAAGCAATAAAAACTAAAAAAACCAAATTTATCAAACTCGCTATAAACATTTTAAAGATAAAACAACTAAATCCCCAAACAATATAAATCCAAAAGCCAAATCACTAAAAACACAAACAACTAAAAACAAAAATAAAAAACCATAGCAAAAAAATAAAACAATAAAGAATAAAAATAAATTAAAAAATAAAAAGGAATACAATTAAATAAAAACCACAAAAATAAAATAATAAACCTAAAAACCGTAGAATAGATT
>NZ_JAKMQV010000008.1:0-58122 GCF_025771745.1 Campylobacter sp. IFREMER_LSEM_CL2127 | reverse complement strand
AAAAAGAAGATAAAAAAGAAGATAAAAAAGAAGATAAAAAAGAAGATAAAAAAGCTCCGGTGCAAAAAGAGCTTTTTGTGCTTGATGTTAAAAAATTAGACAATGGCATCTTACTTGATTTGAGTGAAAAAATCAGTCAAAAAGACATTAAAAACTTTACTCTCAAAGGTGATAAAAATTTTCGTTATGTTGCAGATTTTGATGGAATTTTAAAAGGACCTAAGAGAAATTTTGAATTTAAAGATTTTGATATTATTGTGTCGCAATTTAACCCAACAAGTATGCGTTTGGTCTTAAGCTCAAAAAAAGAATTAAAGATCAAAATAGAGCTTAAAGAACAAAGTCTTTTTATGGGGCTTGAAAAAGTAGAAAAAAAAGAAGAATCCAAACCTATAGTTAAAAAACAAAATGAAGTCAAAAAAACAGAAGTTAAAAAAGAAGTTGTTAAAAATGAGCCTTTATATATTTTAAAATCAAGTAAAGATAAAAATGGTATTAATTTAAAATTAAACAATGATATTGATATTGAAGATATTAAAATCAATTCTTTTAAAGATGGTAAAACATATCGTTCTATTGTAAGCTTTGAAGCTATTTTAGAAGGTGATAGAAAAAAAATCGATATCAACAAAAATCAATCCATCACAATAGTGCAGTTTAATAAAACTACAGTAAGAGTTGTTTTAAATTCTACTAGTGATTTTAAAACTAATCTTGATTTAGACGATGAGGAATTATTTATAGGCTTTGAAAAAAAGGCTAAAAAAACACCGACAAAAACTACTTCAAAAACGGCAAAAACTACCATTAAAAAATCAGGTAAAATCATAGTAATTGACCCAGGTCATGGAGGTAAAGATCCAGGTACTTTGGGTGATAAGGGTGTTAGAGAAAAAGATGTAGTTTTAAGCGTGGCTTTAAAACTTGGTAATGAGCTTAAAAAACGCGGATATAGAATTTATTATACTAGAAGTACGGATAAATTTATAAACTTAAGAGATAGAACTTCTATGGCTAATGAAAAAATGGCAGATTTGTTTATTTCTATCCATGCTAATGCAGCTCCAAATAAACAAAGAGCTAAAACTTTACAAGGTATTGAAACTTTCTTCTTATCGCCTGCAAGAAGCGAAAGAAGCAAAAAAGCTGCTGAGTTGGAAAATCAATCTGATTTTGAAGAGATGAATTATTTTTCCAAACAAACCTTTTTAAATTTTTTAAACCGTGAAAAAATAGTTGCTTCAAATAAATTGGCTATTGATGTTCAAAAAAAGATTTTAAGTAATGTAAGAAAAAAATATAAAGTTGTGGATGGTGGGGTTAGAGAAGCTCCTTTTTGGGTTTTAGTGGGTGCGCAAATGCCTGCTATATTGATTGAAACAGGTTATATTAGTCATCCTAGTGAAAGAAATAGATTAACAAATAAAAATTTCCAAGAATTATTAGCCATTGGTATTGCTAATGGCATAGAGAGTTATTTTTATAAAAATCAATGAAAAAAGCAAATATTATCATTAAAAACAATGCACCTTTTTCTTTAGATTTTGATGATTATTATTTTAATTCTAGCGATGGTTTAAGTGAGAGTGAATTTATCTACACTAATGCTTTTGAATTTCAAACAAAACAAACTATCATTGCAGAGCTTGGTTTTGGTATAGGTTTAAATTTTTTCCTTACTTTAAGGCGTTTTATAAAGGAAAAAAAAGAAAATCAAAGGCTATTTTATCTTAGTTTTGAAAATTTTTATATAGAAAAAGAAACATTAAGAGAAATTTATAAAAATCTTGGTTTTTATGAGGAATTTGAAGAGCTTTTAGAACAGTTTTTAAAATTTTATCCCCCATGTAAAGATGGAGTTTATAGATTTTATTTTCAAGATTGTTTTTTAGACTTGATATTTGGTAATGCTAAAGAAAAGTTACAAAATTTAGACTTTAAAGCTGATATTTGGTATCTAGATGGTTTTGCTCCTGCTAAAAATCAAGAGATGTTTGATGAGGATATTATAAACAAAGTTGCTAAAAATTCAAAAATAAATGCTAAGATTTTAACCTTTTCTTCTGCAAGCATTTTAAAAAAAGCTTTAATTAATAATAATTTTCAAGTACAAAAGATCAAAGGTTTTAAAAAAAGAGAAATGATACAGGCTATTTTTAATGGCCTTGAGTTTGAAGATAAGCTTGCTTATTTTAACACTCCATGTTTGAAAAAAGAGATACAAAAAATAGCCATCATCGGAGCAGGTATAGCCGGAGCTAGTATAGCTTATGAGCTTTCTTTAAGAAATGTTCAAGTAGATGTTTTTGAAAAAGAAAATTCATTAGGAAAAGGTGCTTCTGGAAATATCAATGGAATTTTAAGCTCTTTGATTTTAAAACCTGATGTATTATTGGGTGAGTTTTCTCAATATGTTTTTTTAGAGGCTAGTAGATTTTATAGGCAAATTTTAGGTTTAATTCCTCAAGGAGTTTATGAATTTGCTCATAATGAACTTATACAAGAGCGTTTTGATAGTCAAAAAGATAATGTTTTATTTGAAATTATTAACAACCAAGCCTTTTTAAAAGATGGAGCTTGCATAAAACCCCAAGAGCTTGTAAAAACTCTTTTACAAAAAAGCAAGGCTAGGGTGTTTTTTGAGTATGAATTTAAAGACTATTCTTATGAAAATGAAAAGTTTTCTTTGCAATTTAATAATCAAAAAACATTAAAAGATTATGATGTGTTAATTTATGCTCAAGGTGCTGATGTTAAGAATTTTTTAGAGTATAAATATATGAAATTAAGCAGTGTTAGAGGGCAATGTACTCATTTAAAACCATTTTTAAAAAATTCTCATGCCTTATCTTCAAAAGGTTATATTTGTCCTATCAATGAAGAATTGAATTTGCAACTTATTGGTGCAAGTTATGATAGGCTTAATCAAGATACAACGCTTTTAAAAAATGATGATTTGCAAAATATTGAAAATATAAAAGAATTTTTACAAGGTGAGAATTTAGAAATTATGGGTGGAAAAGTAGGATTTAGATCGTATTCTAGTGATAGATTTGCCATAATAGGTCAAGCCTATGATGAAAATTTTTATATGCAAAATTACAAAGCACTTTTATGGCATAAAAATAAAAGTCAAGTAGAGCCAAATGATTTTATTCCTTTGTATTTTTCTATTGCTCATGGATCTAGGGCTTTTGCTAGTGCTATTATTGGAGCTAGAATGCTTAGTGCATTAATCTTTGATGAACCAAAAATAGAAAAAGATTTTTTATATGCTACTCATCCTGCTAGATTTTTAATCAGAATGCTAAAAAAAGGAAAAATTTTATAACAAGTAGTTTTTTTGTTTGAAATGCTATTAGCTATATTGTAAAAATATAATGCTATTATAAATATAGAGTTAGCAATATTTCATAATAAATGTGAAATTTTGCATCTTTAGAATAATACATTAGAGGTTGAGTGAAAAAATACATTTTTTTAAGCTGTATATGCATAAATGCATTTGCTTTAAATTTAGAAGAAAGCTTAGGTGAGGGTGAGGCTAATATTAGCAAATATCAAAAGTCAAACACTGTTTCTAAGCAAGTATTTTTTCAAAAACCACAAGAATACCAAGCTCAAAGTACAGATCTTAGTTCTTTTGCTAGTAATTCTTTAGGTCAAGTTTTAAATTTAAGCTCTAAGGATAAAACAGAAGCAAGTTTAGACTACAATGCTTTGAGTGTTAATATAAAAAATATCAATTCGATATTAGATTATGATAATGCTACCTTACTTTTAGAAAAACAAGCAAGAATAGATCAAGCAGAGCAGGCATATTCTTTAGGGCTTATTAATCGTTATGAATTTGATGAGTTTAATTTTGGTTTTAATTATTTTAATGATCAGTATAAAGAAGCTTATGAAAAAAATAGTTTTGGTGCTGAATTTCAATTTAGTCATTATTTTAAAGCATATGCTAATCATTATAAGATCAAAGAAAACGATAGCGATGATAGTACAGAACTTGGAGTTGTATTTGACTTGCCATATTTGAATGTTTTAAATGTAAATTCTAATATAAAAGAATTACAAAACCAATATAACATTACTTATTCTCCAATTTCTATTTTAGATTTATCACTTAATTATCAAGATGAAAAAACTAACGCCAAAGATCAAACAGCAATGTGGGTAAGATTTAGACTAAATTATGAGCAAAGTTTAAGTAAGCAATTTTATAATAGCTTTTACCGTAAAAACAATATAGGCGAATTTAACCGTTATGATTTTGCTACTAGGACTTATTAATTACTCATAAAACGAGCAATATCATTATAAGTTATAAACACCATTAAACTTAAAAGCAAAGCCATGCCAAAATAACTAAGATATTCAAAACATACCTTTGGTACTTCTTTTTTAAAGATTAGCTCATAAAGGTTAAAAAGTATATGTCCTCCATCTAGTGCTGGGATAGGAAGTAAATTTAATACTCCAAGGTTGATAGAAATTAAAGCTGTGATTAAAAATAAAACCACTATGCCAGTGTTTGCTGCTTTGGAGGTTATATCTACCATAGTGATGATTCCACCCATGTTTTTAGCGTCTAACTCCCCGCTGATGATTTTAGCAAGGCCTTTAAAAATAAGCAAAGAAGCCTCTATACTTTCTTCATAAGCGTATTTTAAACTACTAATTCCTGGATGATAAATAGTAACAAACTCACCCTTAGGTGCTATGCCAATTAGTGGTTTTTGAACTTTTTGATAAAACTCATTATAACCTTGATCAATTTGCGGGGTTAGGGTGAGGTTGATGAGTTTACCATCGCGTTCTATGCTAAGTAGGGTTGGTTTTATATGTACAAGTTTGCCAATTTCTTCAAAGCTTTGAATTTTAACTCCATCTATAGCTAGGATTTTATCTCCAATTTGTAAATTTGCTTTTTGTGCAGCTGAATTTGGTGCTATATTGCCAATAACAGGTGCAAGTTTTTGCACACCTAAAAAACCTATGGCTATATAAAGTAAAAATGCTAGAAAAAAGTTAAAAAATGGTCCTGCGAAAAGTATGTAAATTCTAGCTAAAGGACTTAAAGTGTTATAGCTATTTGGTTCGTAATTTTTTTCGCTAGGATTTAAATCATCTTGTCCTTTGAGTTTAACATAACCACCAAAAGGTAGAGCAGATAAGTGATATTCTGTGTTTTTGTAAGTTTTTTTAAAAACAGCTCTTCCAAAGCCTATACTAAAAATTTCTACATCTACTTTCATATGTTTTGCGGCTAGAAAATGTCCTAACTCGTGAAAAAAAATTAAAAAAGATATAACCAAAAGCGTTATTAAAAAGCTAAAAGAATAAAATTTAAAGCCAATGGCTAAGATAATAAATAAAAATAAATATGATTTCAAATTATACCTTTTTTAAATGTTTTGTATAAGCTAGTAAGTATTCAAAAGCCGAATAAAGTGTAAGTACTAAGGCAATAAACAACAATGTATTGGCAAAAGGCCATTGCATGATTAAAAATATAATGGCTATCATTTGAAAGGTTGTTTTTATTTTTCCTGCAAAAGAAGCACTTACATCAAATTTTTCACTCACCATAACCACTCTAAAACCGGTTATAAAAAACTCTCTTACTAGAATAATATAAATCATCCAAGGATCGGCTTTTTGGGTGAGTAATAATCCTAAAAAAGCAGCCAAAACAAGCATTTTATCTGCTAGTGGATCTATAATAGCTCCAAGTTTTGTAGTTTGATTCCAAGTTCTTGCAATATAACCATCAAAAAAATCAGTCAAGGCAGCTATACCAAAAACAACACAAGCAAAATAATTTACCCAACTGGGATGAATATTTTCAAAATCATTAATAAGTAAAAAAAACAAAAGTGGAGCTAATAATATCCTTATAAATGCTAAGATATTAGGTAAATTCATTGTTTATTAATCCTTGTGTTTAAAGAAAATACCCCAAAATGGGGTAATGAATTATTTAAAAGTGGTACCACCATCTACGATTAAGGTGTGTCCTGTGATCCAATTTGCTTTATCAGAACATAAAAATAAACATGCTCCTGCTAAATCTTGAGGTTGTCCAATACGGTTTAATGGACTAAGATTAATAGTTGCATTTTTAACTTCTTCATAATTTGTGAATGCTTTAAGCGCGTCAGTGTCAATTGGTCCACCACTTACTACATTTACACGGATGTTTTTAGAACCAAGTTCAGTTGCAGCATATCTTGCCATAGCTTCTACCGCCGCTTTAGCTGTACCGTGTCCTGCATAGTTTTCAATATGTACTAAATTTCCTGTTGAAGAAATAGATAATATACTACCCCCGCCGACTTTTTCCATTCTTTTTGCTGCTTCTTGTGCTCCAACAACAAAAGCATTTACAGTTGCTGTGAAGATATTATTAATACCTTTTGGCTTTAATTTCATAAATTTAGTATATCCACCTACAACAGCACGACCTGAGATAATAGCATTAGAGATGAAAAAATCTATTCTGTCAAAATCTTGATCGATTTTTTCAAATAATTCTTTATAAGTTTCTGGTTCAAGTATGTTAAACTCATAAGCCTTTGCTTTGATTTTATAGTTATTTTCTAAATCTTTTACAATTTCTTGAGCTAAATCTGCGTTAGAATTATAAGTAAAAGCTACATTGGCTCCTGCTTTTGCAAACTCATATACAATAGCTTTACCAATCCCTCTTGTTCCACCGCTAATTACTAAAGTTTTATTTTGAAAAAAAGTATCCATTAAAATCCTTTGATATTATAGTTTTTCATAATCGCTTCTATTTTTGCTAAATTGCAATCACTAGGTTTACAAAGTGGCAAACGATATTCTAAGGTAGGAGTTAAACCTGCTATATACATTGCTGCTTTAATAGGTATAGGATTGCTTTCGCAAAATAAAATTTTATTGATATTATACAACTCATCATTAATTTTTTTAGCTTCGATGTATTTTTCTTCTAAAGCTAGATGAGTTAATTTTGAAATCATATCAGGAAGTAAATTTGAAGTAACTGAAATCACACCTTTACCGCCATTTGAAAGTATAGGATAATTAATCGCATCTTCTCCGCTTAAAAGCATCATTCTAGGCTCATGTGCTAGCAAATCAACGCATTTATCAATGCTCCCGCTAGCTTCTTTTACCCCATAAATATTTTCACAATCTCTAAACAATCTTATAATGGTTTCTGTTTGAAGCTCACAACCTGTTCTTCCTGGGACATTATATAAAAGTACAGGTATATCTATGCTTTTTGCTATTTCTTTATAATGTAAATACAAACCTTCTTGTGTGGGTTTGTTATAGTATGGAGTAACGCTTAAAATACCATCAGCTCCATGCTCTTGTGCAAATTTAGCCAAACTTACAGCCTCATGTGTAGCATTGCTTCCTGCTCCTGCTAAAACCTTACAAGAACTTCCCTTGCAAGCATCTAATGCTATTTCTATACAAATTCTATGTTCTTCATGGGTTAAAGTGGCACTTTCTCCGGTTGTTCCAACAGGCACTACTGCATCAATCCCATTTGCTATTTGTCTTTTGATGAGTTTGTGGTAAGTTTGTTCATCTAATTTTCCATTTTTAAATGGAGTTATTAAAGCTGTCATTGCTCCTATGATGATTTTATTGTCCATTTTCACCCCTTTTTAAGATTATTGTAGTAGATTTGTTTTCATTGAAATATTTTCTAGCACAATGAATTAAATCATCTTTGCTTAGATTTTCTATATTTTTTTCATAATCAAGTAAAGGTTTTAAATCACCTTTAGCAAGATAAGATCCATAAATATTTGCAACGCTACTTGCATTGCTTAGTGAAAAAATAAAATCACTTTTTACAGTATTTTTGATTTTTTCCATGATAGTATCATCAAATTTAGCATTTTTTACATCTTCAAGAATTTTTAAAAGCTCTTTTTCAACATCTTCTGCTTTTACACCTTCATTGCAAACACAAATAAATATAAATAAATTCTCATCTATATTTTCACTTGCATAAACATAAAATTCATTGATAAGTTCTAATTTATCAATTAAAATTTCACTTATTAAAGAACTTTTTCCATTTCCCAAAAGTTCGCTTAATGCACAAAGTTTTGGCATATCTTCATGATTAAATGCAGGAATTTTATATGCAAGTGCTAGCAATTGTGTATCGCTTTCTTTATGCAAGATCACGCGTTTAGCACCATCTTGCTCAGGTTCTTTTTCATGAACTATAGGGATTTCTTTGGTATTTTTTATATCTTGAAAATGCTTTTTAGCTAAAGTAAATACTTCATCTTCATCAATATCACCACTCACAAGCAAAATAGCATTTTTAGGTTGATAAAAAGTTTGATGAAAATCTTGTATATCTTCTATTTTCCAATTTTGTATATCTTTAAAAAAGCCTATCGGGGTCCAGTGATATGGATGATGTAAAAAGGCATGATTGTATAATCTAAAATACAAATATCCCAAAGGATTATTATCAGTTCTCCAACGCCTTTCTTCTAAAACTACATTTCTTTCAGGTTGAAACTCATCATCTTTTAAATTTAAATTACGCATTAATTCAGCAAAAAGCCATAAAGATTTATCTAAATTTTCACTAGAGCATTTTATAAAATAATGCGTATAGTCAAAGCCCGTACTTGCATTATCCACTCCGCCAAAACCCTTGACTATCTCATCAAATTCACCTGCTTTTAAATTTTTTGTACTTTTAAAATTTAAATGTTCAAGCATATGGGCTATGCCGCTTTTTCCCATTTTTTCATTTCTTGAGCCAACTTTATAAAAAATATCTACACTTATAACTCCGCTTTTTTTATTTACAGGTAAAGTATAGACTTCAAGTTTATTTTCAAGGGTGATTTTTTTATAATTAATCATTTAAAATTAACTCCTATAGCTTGACTAATATGATTAAAACCATCTTGTTTTAAAAGCTCGATTAAACCTTGATTGATATTTTTAACAATGCTTGGTCCTTTAAAAATCATAGCTGTATAAATTTGAACCAAACTAGCCCCGTTTTTAATGCGCTCATAAGCAAGTTCAGCACTATCTATGCCTCCACTTGCTATTAAAATAGTATCTTGATAAATTTCTTTAGCTACTTCTTTAAAAAATGTCGCACTTTTCTGGGTGATTAATCTACCACTAATTCCGCCAAAAGTTCTTGTATTATCAATCAAAGAATAATCTATACTAGTATTTGCCATGATAATACCATCAGCTTTTGCACTAATAGCGCTTTTACAAAGTGAAATTGCGCTGTCTATATTCATATCTGGAGCAATTTTTAAAATCACAGGTTTATTCGTGATTTCTTTTGCTTGGTTAAATAAAGTACTTACAAATTCCTCGCTTTGTAAATCTCTTAAATTTTTGGTATTTGGAGAGGAGATATTAATCACAAATAAATCACATAAATCTTTAAATTCTTTTAATAAAATAATATAATCATTAATAGCTTCTTCATTTGGAGTGATTTTGTTTTTACCTATATTTGCCACTAAAGGTATGCTAAAAGGATAGACTTTTTTTACTTCTTTTGCAATGGCGTCTTTACCTTTATTATTAAAACCCATAGCATTTTGAATACTTTCTTGTTCAACAAGTCTAAAAAGTCTAGGTTTTTCATTACCATTTTGAGGTTTTGGAGTAAAAGTTCCATACTCTAAAAAACCAAAACCTAAAGCACTTAGTGGTCTTATCATGGTTGCATTTTTATCAAAACCACCTGCTAAACCCACAGGATTATAAAAATTCAGATTAAAAATTTCTTGATTTAAAATTTCATCATTTATTACACAGTCTTTTGCAAAAAAACTAAGCCCTCCAGGAAATATACAATCTAGCGTCCGCATACTAAATTCAGCCAGAGCATGAGCATTTTCTGGATCTAATTTATATATTAAAGGTTTTAAGCTGTCATAAGTCATATTTTTCCTTTATTTGCAAAATAGCATATTGTACTAAAAAAATGATAATTTTTAGTTTTCATTTTCTTTGACTTTATCAGTTTTTTGTGCTTTTTGTTTTAATTTTTGATAAATTTCACAATGTTGCATTAAATAAGCATCATTTCCTATAGAAGCTATTTTTCCTTTATCAAGCACAGCAATTTTATCAGCATTTTCTATAGTGCTAAGTCTATGAGCGATGATGAGTATCAAACGATCTTTTTTTAAGCTTTCTATAGTTCTTACTATGGCTTTTTCGCTTTCATTGTCAAGTGCTGAGGTTGCTTCATCAAAAATTAAAATTTGAGGATTTTTATATAAAGCCCTTGCTATAGCAATGCGTTGTTTTTGTCCACCTGAGAGATTTTTTCCATGTTCTTTTAATTCAGTATGTATACCACCAAGTTCTTGAACAAAATCATAAGCATTAGCTTGTTTTAAAACCTCTATTACACGTGCTTCATCGTATTCTTTAGCATAAGCAATATTTTGGGCTATAGTGTCATTAAATATATAAATATTTTGAGTTACCAAAGAGATATTTTCTCTTAAACTAACAATATCAAAAGAGCTAATATCTTTTTGATTGATTAAAATTTCACCGCTATCTTTTTCAAAAAAATACATTAAAAGATTAATAATAGAAGATTTCCCGCCACCACTTGATCCAACTAAGGCTAGAATTTCTCCTTTGTTAAAAGAAAAATTTACATCTTTTAATACCATTTTATCTTTTTGATAGCTTAAAGAGACATTTTTAAAATGGATATTTTGGATATTTTCTGTAAGTTTTTCTTCACCACCTTTAATTTGCGGTTCTAAATCAGTTAGATAGAAAGTTCTCTCACTTGCTGCTACTGCATTTTGTAATCTTGTATAAAGTGAAGAAAGTCTTTTAATAGGAGTATAAGCCATAAATAAAGCTGTAGTAAAACTAAAAAAAGAACCTATGCTTAAATTTCCATCAATTACTTCTTTACCGCCTACTATAATCACCACTGCAAAGCCAATTGAACCCATAGATTCCATTAAAGGGCTACTTAAAGCTTCGATTCTAGTGCCTTTTAAGGAAAGTTTGCAAACTTCGCTATTGGTTTGGCTGAATTTTTGCATTTCATTTTCACCTGCATTAGAAGCTTTAATAAGTTCTATATTAGAAAAGATTTCGCTTAATCTTGAAGTAAGATCAGAATTTTTTTCTTGGGTATTGCGTCCTATTTTTTTGATTTTTTTTGCAAAAATAGCAAGGGGATAGATTGCTAAAGGTAAAATTACTAAAGCAAAAAAAGCAAGCTCTGGGCTTTGATAAATTACCACGCTTAAAAGTCCAATGGCAGTTAAACTTTCTCTTAAAATTTCAGGTATGATAGTAGAAACTATATTTTGCAAAGCTCCAATATCAGAAGTACAACGACTAATTAATTCCCCACTTCTGTATTTATGAAAAAAACTCATATCTAAGCGCAAAAGATTGCCAAGGACTAGTTCTCTTAATCTTCTTAAAATATCTGTTCCAACATAAGATATATAATAAACTTGCATATAAGCACCAAGATTTTTTAAAGCATAAATTAAAATCACCAATAAAGGCATATAATAAAGCAATTGAGCATTTTTTTCTATAAAAATTTTATTTAAAATAGGCTCTATGATGTATGCACTAGCAGCTGTTCCACCACTAGTTAAAAGCATGCCAATGATAGCTAAAACAAAATAAAACCAATAATCTTTATAATAAGGCTTAAAGCGAGTAAATACCTCTTTAAGCTTCATTTCTTTGTAATTTTTATCCATTTTTCTCCCATACCACACCATTTGGTGTATCCATTAAAAGAATATTCTCTTTAGCTAAATCATCACGAATTTGATCTGCTAAGGCATAGTTTTTTTCTTGTTTTGCCTTGTTGCGTAGAGCAATTTTTTCTTCTATTTCTTGACATTTTTCTTCACTAATGCCAAATTGAAAATATTTTATAGTATCTATAAAACCTATACCAAAAATAAAAGAAAGTTCTTTTAAGGTTTTTTCTAATTGTATTTTATAAGTTTTGTCTTTTGGGTTTTGATCTAAGTAAATATTACTTTCATTGATAAACTCATCAAGTAAAGCTAAGGCTTTAGAGGCATTTAAATCATCATTTAAAACTTCTAAGATATTTTTAGCTACTTCACTTTCTATGGTAGTTTTTTCATCTATAAAAGCATTTAAATTTAAGCGTTTTTTTAAACGGTAAAATTTATCAAGTCTTTTTTTAGCAGCTTGTAAGTCTTCTAAAGCATAGTTAAAATGCGCTCTATAATGCACACTTAAAAGATAAAATCTCAAAACCTCTCCACTAAAAAGTTTTAAAGAATCTTTTAGAAAAAAGCTATTTCCCAAGCTTTTACTCATTTTTTCACCATTAATTTGTACAAAGCCATTATGCAACCAAAAATTAGCTAATTCATGATTGTTTTTACAACGACACTGACAAGCTTCGTTTTCATGATGAGGAAAAAGTAAGTCTATGCCCCCTGCATGAATGTCAAGTTTATCTTTAAAAATACTTTCTATCATCACAACACATTCTGTGTGCCAGCCTGGTCTTCCTTTGCCAAAACTTGCAGGATAAAATTTTTCATCAAATTTCCATAAAACAAAATCGCTATCATTTTTTTTGGCTACACTTTCTTCTAAGCGTGATTGATTATCTTCTAAATTTCTTTTAGAGATATAAAAGTATTTATCATCTTTGCTAGTATCAAAATAAATTCCATCTTCAAGTTTATAAGCTAGGTTTAATTCTAAAAGTTTTTCTATATATATAATCATTTGCTCAATATAAGCTGTAGCTTTTGGTTTAAAATCAGGTTCTAAGATATTAAGCGCTTGCATATCTTCTTCATATCTTTTAATATAAAAATTTGTAATTTCTTCTAAACTTTTACCACTCTCTTGCATTTTTTTTAAGATTTTATCATCAATATCAGTGTAATTTCTAGCAAAAACCACTTTATAATCATTTGCTAGCAAAACTCTTCTTAAAAAATCAAAACACACGCTACTTCTTGCATGTCCTAAATGTGCATCATCATATACAGTAGGCCCGCATAGATAAATGTTTGCTTTTTTTGCCTCATTTGGGATAAATTCGTATTTTTTCTTTAAAACACTATCAAAAAAAACCATTAAAATAAACCTTTAAAAAATGATAAATTCCAATTAAAAATTGTATTAAAATATCTTTAATTTCAAATAAGCCTAGAGCAAATAAACTTAAAAATACTATACTAATAAGCCAAAATTTAACCCTAAAAATACCCCAAAGATTTTTAAAGCCAAATTCTTTAATATTAGCATATAATAAATAAAAAGCACTAATAGATGAAGCTAATGCAATGCCTAAGCTCTTATAAGCTTCTTCTTTGATAAGTAAAATAATCACTATACTAAAAAATGCTGAAATAAAAAGTGTTTTAAAGGCTATTATAGCGGCTATTTTTTGTTTAAATTTAGCATAAAGCCACAAAGAGAAAAGTTTTTGCAAACCAAAAGGTAAAAGTCCTAAAAGATAAGCTTGTAATAAAAATGCAGTGATTTTTGTATCTTCTTGATTAAAATTTCCTCTTTGAAATAAAAACTCCACAATTTCTTTAGCTAAGATAATCCCAACTATACTAGCTAAAATCAAAAGCACACTTAAATATTCAAAAGCTTTTTGCATAAAAGCCAAGGCTTTTTGTTCTTCATTTGCTTTTAAATGTCTTAGTATTTTGGGAAAACTTACTTGACTTAGAGCGATTGCAAAAAGAGCCAAAGGAAGCTGAAAAACTCTGTTAGAGTAATACAAATACGAAATACTTCCAGCCATTAAAAAACTAGCTATAGTAGTATCTAGTAATGAACTAATTTGATTTGCCGAAGAGCCTAAAAGTCCATGAGTAAATGTAGAGTGGAACTTATCTAAATTAGTCTTTGTTTTTTTAAGTTTTATGCTTAAATACATACTTTTTAAAATTCTAGTATTTTTTAAAGCAAAAATATGCCATATAAGTTGAGCTAGACCACTTAAAACAGTCGCATATGAAAAATAATACAAAGCTTCTAAAGGTTTATCTTGAGTGACAAAAAATCCGGCAATCACAACAAAAAGATTAAAAAATGAAGCAGAAAAAGAAGTGATGAAAAAATTTTGTTTATAATTTAACAAAGAGCCTAAAAAAGTTACTAAAAAAATAAAAAACAAATACCAAAAATTAATAGAAACTAAAGGTGCGGCTAGAATAATTGTTTCTTTATTAAAACCAAAGGCAAAAATCTTTGTAAAAAATTCAGTAAAAAAACTCACTAAAACACAGGTTAAAAAAACAATAATACTAAATTGCAATAAGACATTTATACAAAAAGCGCCTTTTTTACTTGCTTTTAAAAAACTTGGTAAAAAAGCTTGTCCAAATGCCCCTTCTGCAAAAATTCTTCTAAAAAAAGCAGGCATTTTTAAAGCCACAAAGAAAATATCGCTATAAATTCCAGCACCTAAATATAAAGCTAAAACAATATCTCTTAAAACACCCATAATCCTAGAAAATAAAATTCCTAAGGCATTGATGATAAAATTTTTAAAAATAATATTTTTTCTCATTAATTTTCATTCTTTAAATATTAGTTTGAGTATTATAAAATTTTTTAGTAGCAATAATTTTAACTAAATTTTGATTTTATTTTTGCTAAAATCAAAATTTTATACACAATAAGGAAGCTTAAGCTATGGAAGAGAAGAAAATTTTATATACTAAAGACCCTTATAAAGAGCTTTTGATATTTGCTTCTGAAAATAAATGCGAAGTTGATGAACTTGATTTTAGATTATTAAGTTTTAGTACTTCTTATACTTATGATAATCAAGAATGGATAAAAGTTAATGAAAAAGAATTAAAAATTTTTGAAGAAGATGAAAAATTTTTAATTCATGATTTAAGTATAGAGCAAGAGTATAAAATAGAAATTTATTTTAAAAAATTTGCACACTCACCAGCTTTTGAGATTAGTTTATATACCAACGAAATTTGTACTTTATTAAAAGCTAGTGTTAAAGCCAGTGAAATTATTGCTTTTCATGATAAATTGGCACTAGAACTTTTAGAAGCTATTTACAAAGCGATGATAAAAGAAAAATATTTGCTCGGATTTAGAATTTTTGATTTCAAAAAGCAAATTATTGATTTTAATACCAAAGTCAAAGAAAAGCAAAAATTTGATTTTGAAGTTGAATTTGAAGTATGCAAGGGAGTTAATCCACAAGAGCCTACAAATGAAGAAATTCAATATCATTATTTAGAAAATTTAAAAAAACACAATGATGTGATGAATAGAAACTATGTAGCATCTATAGGAAAAGATGAGGTGGCTATTGAGAGGATTAAACCAAAAGAGGGTAGTGATGGTAAAGATTTAAGATTTAAAATTTTAAAAGCTCTCCCACCAAAAACAAACAAAGAAAAAGTTATTTGTTCGGATAATTTTGAAATTAAAGAAGATGATGAAAGCATAAAATATATTGCTAAAAAAGATGGCTTTATTATCCAAAAAAAATCTATTTATGAGATAGAAAATTATTTAGAATTTAACAAGGTTGATTTTAAAAGTACGGGTTCTATTTGGGCGGGTTTTGATAAACAAGTTATTATTGTGATTAAAAACACAAATAGCTTAGAAGATGCAATAGGCCCTAGGATTACTGTTGAAGCTCAGGAATTAGAAGTTACTGGTAATATGGCTCAAGATTCTGTTTTAAGAGGTAAAAAAGTAATTCTTAAAGGTAATATGCATCATAAAAGTACTATTATAGGACAAAAGGTTGAGGTTAATATCTTAAGAGGATATTGTGAGGCCGAGGAAGTTTTTGCTGAAACTTTAGAAAATGGCTCTATCAAGGCTAAAAAAGTAAATATTAAAAAGGCTGTGGGTGGGGAGATTATTGCGGATGAAATTTACATACAAGAGCTTGGTGGTAATTGTTTATGTATTGCTAAAAGTTTGATTCATGTTGAAAAAGTTCAAGGGAGTGGCAATAAACTTGTAATTCAAGATCTCAAAGCTTTTGATAAAGAAAAAAGTGGAGAAGAGATACTTTTGCATATTGAAGAGTTAAAAAAAGAACAAGAAAAATTAGTCAAAGAAATTGAAGAAACCAAGCATACTATCCATGTGAGTAAAGATTCTGTAAGAATTTTACAGCAAAAAGCAAAAGAATTAATGAGCACAAAAAGAGCTATACCACAAGCTTATAAGATTACTATTAAAGATTTTAATCAAAAGATTGAAAATTTAAATATTTTAGCTAATAAGATAGAAACTTTAAAAGAGGAAGAAAAAGCAAATATAGAAAAGCTTAAAAAAATTCAAGATGAACTTTTAAAATCAAAAATTATTAATAAAAGTGGAAAATGGATGGATTTAAACGAGGTTAAATTTGTTTTATTAAATCCTAGAAAAGAATTAAGCTATCATCCTCATAGTGAAGAAAAAATTCAATGTTTTGAGCTTGAAAAAATAGATACTGAAAATGGGATGAGTGTTTATGAAATTCGCTCTATTAGTAATTACAAGGAATAAGCTAAATGATAGTGGCAATTGAAGGAATAGTGAGTAAAAAAGAACCTACTTTTGTTGTTTTAAAAACTTCAAGTGGGGTAAGTTATGGTGTTTATGTGTCGCTTTTTTGCTCAAGTAATTTTGAAAAAGATCAAAAGGTTGAGTTTTTAATCACACAAATTATCAAAGAAGACTCTCATAAATTATATGGATTTTTAGATATTAATGAGCAAAGAATGTTTGAATTATTAATTAAAATTAGTGGTATAGGAGCAACTACTGCTATGGCGCTTTGCTCAAGCTTAGATACTAATACTTTTTATGCGGCTTTGCAAAGTGGTGATGAGAGTGTATTTAAAAAGGTTCCTGGTATTGGTCCAAAGAGTGCAAAAAGAATTATAGCTGAGTTAAGTGATGCAAAAATCAATATAGAAAATTCCAATCAAGACCAAGCACAAGCTTTGGCAGCTTTACTTTCACTTGGTTTTAAACAAGAAAATATTTTAAAGGTTTTAAGAACTTGTGAGAGTAAAAATACTAGTGATCTTATTAAAGAGGCTTTGAAAAAATTAGCATAATAAAAGGAAAAATATAATGATATATGGTGTAATTTTTGGTGCAAATTCTTATGAGCATGAAATTAGCATTGTGAGTGCTGTGGTATTAAAAAAAATACTCAAAGCGCAAAAAAAATTTATATTTTGTGATAAAAATAAAGAATTTTTTCTTATAGATGAAGAAAAAATGAATGCAAAAACTTTTAGCAGTGGTGCTTATAAAAAAGAAAAAGCCTTGGTGCTAAAGCAGGGTGGGTTTTTTATAAAAACTATGTTAGGCGAGAAAAAACTTGACATTGATGTAGCGATAAATATCGTACATGGAAAAGATGGCGAAGATGGCAAAATAGCTGCTTTGCTTGATTTTTATGGTATAAAATACATAGGACCGCGCATAGAAGCTAGTGTTTTATCTTTTAATAAGGTTTTAACTAAACTTTATGCACAAAGTGTAGGGGTAAAAACACTTGATTATAAGGTTTTAAATTTGCATAAAGAGCAAAATGTTTCTTTAGACTTTCCTTGTATTTTAAAGCCTGCAAGATTAGGTAGTAGCATAGGTATAAGTATAGTTAAAGATGAAAGTGAGCTTAAATATGCTAAAGATGTTGCTTTTGAATTTGATGAGGATGTTGTGGTTGAAAAATTTGTAAGCAATATTAAAGAATATAACTTAGCAGGTTGTATGATAGGTGAAAAAATGGAATTTTCTATCATTGAAGAGCCTAGAAAAAATGAAATTTTAGATTTTGAACAAAAATATTTAGGTTTTTCAGAAAGTTCTAAAGTCAGTGAAGCGGATATTAGTGAAGAATTAAAGCAAAAACTAAGGGATAATTTTACAAGAATTTACAATCCTTTATTTAAAGGAGCTTTGATTCGCTGTGATTTTTTTGTGATAGGTGATGAGGTTTATTTAAATGAGATCAATCCAAACCCAGGATCATTGGCAAATTATTTATTTGAAGATTTTACTAACACAGTTGATAATTTAGCAAAAAATATAGAGCTAGAAAAGCAAATTAAGATCGATTATGCTTTTATTCACAGTATTAATGGGCAAAAAGGTAAGTTATAATCATGGCTACTTTTAGCAAAGATGAAATTTATACTGCAACTGAAGTAGTAAGAAATTTCAGTACTATGCTTGAAAAAACAAAAAAGAGCGAAAACAGTAGAGTGGTGATAGTAAAAAATAATAAATTTGAAGCCGTGCTTTTAAGTTTTGAAGAATATGAACGTTTAAATGAAGCTGTAATGCTTTTAGAAAAGATTTATAAAGATAAAAAAGGCTAGAAATGGCAAAAACTAGAGTATATTCTAATGGATATTTTTATAATTTAAGTTATGAAATCATCAATCCAAAATGTGAAAAAACAATTCTTATTTTACACGGTTGGGGTGCTAATAAAGAGCTTATGAAACAAGCTTTTGAAAAGCCTTTGAATGATTTTAAACAAATTTATTTAGATTTGCCTGGTTTTGGAAATTCAAGCATAGATGCACCTATGGATTCTTATGCTTATGCTAAGGTTGTAGAAGACTTTTTAATTACAATTGAGCAAAAGGCAGATTATTTAATGGGGCATTCTTTTGGTGGAAAAGTTGCGACTATTATGTGTCATAATGCTAATTTTCAAGGTTTGATTTTACTTTCTAGTGCAGGTGTGGTTTTGCCAAAAAGCTTTAAAGTAAGGTTTAAAATAGCCTTATTTAAAATTTTAAAAAATCTTCCTTATGGGGATTTTTGGAGGAAATTTTTTATTAGCAAAGACGCTCAAGGTATGAGTGAAGTGATGTATGAAACCTTTAAGAAAGTTGTTAATGAAAATTTAGAAAATGAATTTCAAAAGCTTAAAAACCCTATTTTGATTTTTTGGGGTAATGAAGATAAAGCTACGCCTTTAAAAAGTGGAGCGATTATCCACTCTTTGGCACAAAAAGGAAATTTTTTTGCATTAGATGGGGATCATTTTTTCTTTTTAAAACATGCTGATTTTATAAGTGAAAAAATACATGAGGAATTTTTAAAAAATGATTAGTATGATAGCTTTTTTAAGTTTGAATTTTTTACTTGGATTTTACCTGATTTTAGCTTTGCAATGGTACTCTTATAAATTCTCACGCATAATTTTACATTTTGCTAAGCCTTTGTGGCATTTATATTTTTTAATAATTCCTTATTTTGCTTTTGTGTTTTCTTTGTATAGTGGAAATTTTTATTTATATTTTGTAGTTTTTGCTTTATCTTTGTTATATGGTGGATACTTATATAAAAATTTAGATAAAAAGCTAGTTTTTACTGCTAGGATTAAGCGTTATTTTTTATTTTTGTCGCTTTTTACTTTAGTATTTATGCCATTTTTTTGGATAGGTTTAGAAGCTTTAGTAGTTACATTTTTATTAAGCTTTTTTGTGGAAAAAATTAATCAGAAAAGTTTTATAAAAAAAGCAAGCAAAAAGATTTGTGATAATCCAAATTTAAAAATTATTCTAATTACTGCAAGTTTTGGAAAAACAAGTATAAAAAATTTTTTATACGAACTTTTAAAAGATGAGTTTAAGTGCTATAAAACTCCAAGAAGTGTTAATACTTTCATGGGTATAGTAAAAGACATCAATGAAAATTTAGAAAATAATACTGAAATTTATATCGTAGAAGCTGGTGCAAGAGAACAAAATGATATTTTAGAAATTACAGAGTTTTTTAATCCTCAAATTTGTATAGTTGGTGAGATTGGTTTGGCGCATTTGGAGTATTTTAAAACTCAAGATAATATCCGCAGTGCTAAGTTACAAGCTTTAAAATCCAAACGTTTGGAAAAATACTTTTTACACTCAAGCACCTTATATGAAAATGAATTTTATGATGATTGTTTAAGTGATGTTAGGGCAAGTTTAGAAGGTTTAGATTTTAAAATAAGATTAGATGAAGGTATTTATGATTTTCATGCAAATTTACTAGGTGCTTTTAATGCTTATAATATTAGTGTGTGTATTTTGCTTGCTCATTATTTAGGAATAAAAATAGAAAATATTATAAAAAGTGTATCAAATTTAAAAGCAGTAGAGCATCGTTTGCAAGTGATTTCTAAAGAGCCTAAATTTATCATAGATGATGGTTTTAATGGAAATTTTAAAGGTATGAGTCAAAGCTATGAGCTTTGCAAAAGTTATCAAGGAAGAAAAATTTTGGTAACTCCTGGTATAGTTGAAGTTAATGAAGAAGAAAATATAAAATTATGTAAGATAATCAATGAATGTTTTGATTTTGTAATTATTACTTCAGAGGCTAATAGCACGATTTTGCAAAAACATATTACATTAGATTTTTATGTATTAAAAGAAAAATCTCAACTTGTGCAAACTTTATCAAAAATAACCCAAAATGGAGATTTGATTTTATTTTCTAATGATGCGCCAAGTTTTATGTAAAACCATTTAGCTTAAAAAGGCCAAATGGTTTCCATGAATTTTGTCCCCCAAGGCTTGCGTGTAGATTTATCTATATCACCTTCAGTTTTATAAAGAATTTTTGCATCAGCTATGTATTTACTATCTATCATATTATCCTGAGAAATATCATAAGGTCTTATAACCCCACTTAGCTGAATGATTTGTTTTTCACCGTTAATTAAAAGCTCACGACTTCCTTCTATAAAATAATTTCCATTAGATAAAACTTTAATCACTCTAGCAGAAATGGTGGTTTGGAAATTTTCACTTCTAGTTTGGCTTCCTGTGCCTTGATATTGTGAAGTACTTGCTGTAGTATAGCCTATATTTGTATAATCATTGATAAAATCTCTAGCTTTACTAAGTCCAGCACCAGTGGTTACTTGTCCTCCGCCTAAATTAACATTATTGTTTTTACTTGTAGCTTTAGAGCCTTGTGAGTTTTGTGTAGCATTTTCTCTAATGACTACGGTTACTAAATCATTTACATTCATTGCTTTTTTATCAGAAAATAAAGGATTATCTCCTTTACCAAATAGCGATCCAGGATTGCTTTGGGTGTTATGATTTTGTTTTGGAGCCAATTCTTCTACATAAGTTGGAGGTTTCATGTTAATATGCGGATCGACTGTGGCGCTACAACCAAACATTACAAAAGGTAACAAGTAAAAATTAACATTTTTAAATTTCATAGCTTTATAACCTTATATTATTGTGATGAATTTTAAAATTATTATATTACAAAAAAAACAATTATTTTGTTAAAAAAGAGGAAAAAATGAAATCCATGTTTTTATTAAATTGTGTTGATGAGAAATTTTTAACACAGTCTTTAGAAAAAGTTCAAGGTAAAATAGCCTTTTACTTTCCTGTTTTTTGTGAAAAAAATAAAGAAAAAATTGCTTTAATATGTTCAAAAACCAATTTTAAGCTAGATTTTTTTAGTAGTTTTGAAAAAAATAAAAATAATTATCAAAGCAAATTTGCTCAAAATTCAAATGATTTTTTTAAAAAAATAATTCAAGATTTTGAAAAAATAAAAAATAAAAATGATTTTGTTATAGTGGTTGGAGTAGATGATTTTGGCTTGATGGGAGATTTGAGTTTAAATATAGCTTTAGCTAAAGAGCTAAATGCTCCACTATATGCAAAAAGTCAAGATGAAAATCATACTATGTTAAATTTTTTACTAAGTCAAAAGCTTAGCGACTTTGTTTTGTTAAAAGAAAATGAAGATTTTACTCAAGATTTATTACAAGAATATACCTATAAAACTCAGGCAAGATTTTCTTATGAGCTTTTTGAAAAAGCAAAAGCAGATAAAAAGGTAGTGGTTTTACCTGAAAGTTTTGATGAAAGAGTATTAAAAGCTAGTGAGTTTTTAATGCAAAATGAGATTGTTGATTTGATTTTGCTAGGCGATAGCAATGAAATTTGTGCTAAAGCTAATAGTTTAAATATTAACATCGATGGTGTACGTATTATAAATCCTAAAAATTCTCAATATAATGAAGAATTTGAAGAGCTTTTGTATGAAGCTAGAAAAAGTAAAGGTATGAGTAAAGAAGAAGCTAAAAAGTTAGTGCAAGATAAAACATATTTTGCGACCTTGCTTGTACATACTCAAAAAGCTCATGCTATGGTAAGTGGTGCGAGTACAACTACTGCTGAAACTATTCGTCCTGCCTTGCAAATTATCAAAACAAAACCTGATGTGAGTTTGGTTTCTGGTATGTTTTTTATGTCTTTAGAAGATAAGGTTTTGGTTTTTGCTGATTGTGCTGTTATGCCAAATCCAACTCCTGAGCAACTTGCTGAAATTGCTTATGTGAGCGCAAATAGCGCTAAAGCTTTTGGGCTTGAACCTAAAGTGGCTTTGCTTTCGTATTCTAGTGGAGATAGTGGAAGCGGGGCTAGCGTGGATGCAATTAAAGAAGCTACTAAAATAGCTAAAGAAAAATATCCTCAACTTGAGCTAGAAGGTCCTATACAATTTGATGCAGCATATGATATGCTAACAGCAAAAAGTAAAATGCCAAATTCTAAAGTAGCAGGAAAGGCAAATGTATATGTGTTTCCTGATTTAAATGCGGCAAATATTTGCTATAAAGCAGTGCAAAGAACAGCAAATTCTTTAGCTATTGGCCCGATTTTACAAGGTCTTAAAAAGCCAATTAATGATTTAAGTAGAGGATGTTTGGTAGAAGATATTGTTAATACTGTGATTTTAAGTGCTATTCAAGCACAAGAATAAGGAGAAAAATGAAAATATTAGTTTTAAATTCAGGTTCATCTTCAATTAAATTTAAGCTTTTTGAAAAAGATGAGGCTTTAGCATCTGGTTTGGTGGAAAAAATAGGCGAGCAAAGCTCTAAAATAGAGTTAAAAGATCTAAAAAGTGGTCAAAAATACAAAAAAGAATTGGCGATTAAAGATCATGAACAAGGTATTGAATTAGTAAATGAATTATTTGCTCAAAGTGGAATTTTACATGATTTAAATGAGCTTGATGGATGTGGACATAGGATAGTTCATGGAGGCCCAAATTTAACCAAGCATTGTTTGGTAGATGATGAAATTTTAAAAGAAATTGATAGAGTTGCTCACATAGCACCTTTACATAATCCTGCGCATTTAATAGGTATTAAAACTATGATAAAAGCCGCTCCAAAAGTTCCTAATGTGACAGTTTTTGACACAGCTTTTCATCAAAGTATGCCTGATTATGCTTATATGTATGCTTTGCCTTATGAGTTTTATGAAAAACACCAAGTTAGAAAATACGGCTTTCACGGTACATCACATTCTTATGTAAGCAAGCAAGCTGCACATATACTTGGTAAAAATATTAATGAATTTAATGCAATTAGCGCCCATCTTGGAAATGGTGCGAGTGTTTGTGCTATAGAAAATGGAAAATGTATAGATACTTCTATGGGCTTTACACCGCTAGAAGGTTTGATTATGGGAACTAGATGTGGAGATATTGATCCTGCTGTATTGCCATTTTTGGCAAAAGAATTAAATTTAAACCCGTCTGATTTAGACACTATAATGAATAAAAAAAGTGGGGTTTATGGAATTTGTGGGTTTAATGACTTTAGAGATATTGAAGCTCAAATTGAACAAAATAACGAAAAAGCAAGACTTGCTCTTGATATGTTTTGTTATCGTTTGAGTAAATATATCGGTTCTTATTTTGCGATTTTGCCTAGAGTTGATGCATTGATTTTTACAGCTGGTATAGGTGAAAATGATGATATTGTTAGAGCAAAAGTTTGTCAAAGACTAGCGCATTTAGGATTTGATATAGATTTAGATAAAAATGCACAGCTTAGAAATGGTGAGATTAGTAAAAAAGACTCTAGAATTAAAATTTTAATTGTTCCAACAGAAGAAGAATTAGAAATAGCTAAAATTACCACAGAGCTTATTAAAAATAAATAACCTTGAGTTTTAAAACTCAAGGTTTGTTTTAAAATGCAGGGACTACTGCACCTTGGTATTTTTCATTGATAAAGTCTTTTACTTTTTGACTTTGCAAAGCCTTTACTAAAGCCTTGATTTTAGGATTGTCTTTATTATCTTGAGTGGTTACTAAGATATTTGCATAAGGACTTTCTTTGCTTTCTATTAAAATAGAATCTTTTACAGGATTTAAATTTGCTGATAAGGCATAGTTTGAATTAATCACTGCAAAATCAACATCATCTAAAGCTCTTGGAAGTTGTGCTGCTTTTAACTCTTTAAATTTGATATTTTTTGGATTATCTTTAATATCAAGTGGAGTTTTTAATGCAGCATTTTCAAAACTAACGAGCTTGGTGCTAGCGATAATATCCAAAGCTCTACTTTCATTTGTCGGATCATTTGGTACAGCTATGGTAGCATTTTGTGGAAGATCTTGGATGTTTTTATATTTTTTAGAATAAACTGCCATTGGTTCGATGTGAATTTTTGCAACGCTAATTAATTTTGTGCCTTTATTAGCATTAAACTCATCTAAATAAGGCTGATGTTGGAAAAAATTTGCATCAAGTTCTTTACTATCTGTACTAAGATTTGGTAAAACATAGTCATTAAATTCTTTAATTTCCAATGTGTAACCTTCTTTTTTTAGCAAATCTTTAGTTTGTTCTAAAATTTCAGCATGAGGAACAGGTGTTGCACCTACAGTGATAACTTCATTAGCAAATAAACTTGCACCTAAAATTGTGCTTGCAGCGAGCAATTTTAACAATTTCATTTTAACTCCTTTTTATAGTTTAAAATGCTTGATTATATTATAAAAATATTAATAAGATAAGAAAAGTTTTATTTTTGTTTGTTTTTATATTCTTTGGCAAAATGTTTAAGTTCTTTTATAAATTTTATATAACCACCTTTGTGCCAATTTTTTTGAGCCTTAATGAGAGCTTGTCCGATTTTATAAGAATAAGTATTTTGATTTTTAATACCTTCGCTTTTATAATCATCATAGCTTGATAAAGGTGGAAGTTTAAGATAAGGTTTTGTTTTTAAATCTTTTTGATATTGCTTGGCAAGTTTTGTGTGTTTATAGTAAATCTTTAGTAGAGTAAAAGGTAAAAAAGGAATTTTTTTCTTATTTTTAGTACATTCTATAAAAGCATAACCTAGTTTGTATGATAAATGATATCTTGTACGTTGAATAGATTGTTTATTATCTTTATAAAAAGATCCTGTATATTTACTTCCTCCAAGCTCTAGCCATTTTTCATAATATTCTTGCCATTTAGGCCATGTTTGATTGCAAAATTTACTATTCCAAAAACGACTATTAGTTCCACAAGCATGAACTATAGAGGCATTTTGTGTAAGATTTGTAAGATAATGAGTACTTCCTGTGTATTTGTCTTTTAAATCTTTGACTTTAAAGTGATTTTCATAAACCATTAAGGAAAAAATTCCTTGATCCTGCCAGTTTTTAGTATTTTGTGAAAGATAGTTATAGATAAATTGATAACACTGTAAAGGATTTGGTATAAGATCGTTAAATACTAAAATCCCTGTTTGATATACTCGTTTATTGTTGTGATTTTTTTCTAAAGGCAGAGCTGTTTGAAGCAAAGTTTTACCTAATCTTGCACCAAAATGATATTTTCTAGCTCTTAATTTACTAAGTTCATCTATACTTTTTAAAAGTAAAACATCAAAATCAAGATAAATAATACTTTCACATTCATCTAAAAACTTAAAAGCTTCAAATCTTGCAAAAGCCATATGCGTCCATCTTTTTAAGAAAAATAAATTATCAATATCATTTTGATTTTTACCAAGAGTAGTTAAAAAATCTTCTTGAGTAAAAGGAATAAATTTAATTGTTTTGTTTTTAACAATTTTTTGCATGATATTTTGATCATTCAAGCTAAAGCCATCATGTAAAATGTAAAATACATCTACCTTTTCATCCATAACATCCATGATATTAATGAGCAAGGTTCCTATGGTAAAGCTTGAATTTTTAGTTGCTGCTAGCAAAATACCAAGTTTATGTTTCATTGTTTATCTTTTGGTGATTTTATAAAGAATATTTCCTATAAATTGTATGATTTGCACTAGTATAATTAAAATTACAACAGTTTGAATCATAATATCAGTTCTAAAACGTTCATATCCATAGCGAATAGCCACATCACCCAAGCCACCACCACCAACAGTTCCTGCCATAGCGGAAAATCCAATAACAATAATTAAAATTAAAGTAATACCATTAATAATACTTGGCAAAGCCTCACTAAACATAACTTTAAAGATGATTTGTGCTTTGCTAGCTCCATAAGATCTTGCTGCTTCAATGATAGCAGGATCAATTTCTTTAAATGCACTTTCAATCATTTTAGCTAAATAAGGTGCAATTCCTATGGTAAGTGGTACTATGGTAGCAGTTGTTCCTATGCTAATGCCAATAAGATATTTTGTAAAAGGACTTAAAACTACAATGAGCACTAAAAATGGAAAAGATCTTAAAATATTAATGATAAAATCAAGCACACTATAAATGCTTTTATTTTCCCATAAGCCGCCTTTATCAGTAACAGTAAGTACAATTGCAGGGATAAGTGCAATTAAAAAGGCTAAAAAAGTGGCTGTAAAACTCATATAAAGAGTTTCCAATAATGCTGGATATAGTATATTTTCAAAATTTCTTAAAATTGTTTCTAAGTTCATTATACAAGCTCCCAAATAACGCCATTTTCTTGTAAATAATTTAAAACTTTTTTTTGATCTTTGGCTTCTATATTGATTACCAAATTTCCTAAAGCATTGTTGTTTAGTTTTTCTATCTTACCCCAAACTATATTAAAATCAATATTTAAACTTCTAGCCATATGAGTGATTATGCTTTGGTTTGCTTTTTCTTTGCAAAAATATAAGCGCACATTGACTCCATTTTGTGGCAAAAAATCACTTTCACCTAAGAATTCACGCATTTTTTCACTTGGTTTTAAGAATAAATCTTCGATTTTTCCTTGACCTATGATTTGTCCATGCTCTAGCAATACGGCCTTTTGTGCTATTTGTTTTACTGCTTCCATTTCATGAGTTACTAATACTACGCTGATGTTAAATTCTTGATTGATTTTAGCAATAAGTTCTAAAATATTATTTGTAGTATTTGGATCAAGTGCAGAAGTAGCTTCATCGCTTAGTAAAATTTTAGGATTTAAAGCAAGGGCTCTAGCTATGGCTACTCTTTGTTTTTGCCCACCACTTAGCTCATTTGGATAAGCTTTGCTTTTAGCTAAAAGTCCCACAAGATCTAAAAGTTCATTAACTCTTTTTTGAATTGTGCTTTTGTTAAAATTATGAATTTCTAAAGGCATAGCTACATTTTCAAATACATTTTTTCTACTCATAAGTGCAAAATGTTGAAAAATCATCCCTATATCTTTTCTAAATACTCTTAACTCTTTTTCTTTTAAGGTAGCTATTTCTTTACCAAAAACCTCTACGCTACCACTTTGATAATTTTCCAAACCATTAATACATCTTAGCAAAGTTGATTTTCCTGCTCCGCTGTGTCCAACAAGAGCATAAATTTCTCCTTCTTTAACTTCTAAAGAAACATCATTTATAACTAATTCTTTGCCATAATATTTTTTAAGATTTTGTATTTTTATCACTTATTAGCCTTCTAAATTAGAAATTTCATCATTGATTTTTTCAAGTTGAGTTTTAATGCTTTCAAGTTGAGTTTTATTTTGCTCAACAACCGCAGCCGGTGCATTAGAGATAAATTTTTCGTTTTTCATCATAGCATCTAACTTGTTAAATTCTTTTTCAAGTTTTATTTTTTGACTATTAAGTCTATTTAAAACACCGCTTAAATCAAGATCTTGAGTTGGTATAAATACTTCTAAATTCTCACTTACATCTCTAATGGATTTTTCTAAATTTGTACTAATAAACTCGATGTTTTCACATTTTGCAAGTGTCGAGATAAAATTAGTGTAATTTTTTAACTCAGCTATTAAACTCTCATCGTTTAATTTTATACAAGCTTTTTGAATTTTTGCATTTGCAAGCTCTACTAAGGTTTTTGCGCGGCGTAAACTTACTATACTTTCTATAATGATATTAAATAATTTTTCTATTTTTTCATTTCTAGAATTAAATTTAGGATATTTTGAAATCATTATAGACTCATGAGTTTGGATAGAAGTTTTACTTAACTCATGGTATAAATACTCACTAATAAATGGCATAAAAGGATTTAAAAGTTTTAATGCTTCTTTAAAAATACTTCCAAGTTCTTTTATACTTGATTTTTCAGCCTTGCTAAGCTCGATCCCCCAATCACAAAATTCATCCCAAAAAAATCTATACAAAGTATTTGCCGCATCATTAAAGCGGTAATTATCTAAATTTTCTCTTGTTTCTTTTACGCATACTTCAAAACGAGATAGCATGTATTTTGCCAAGTTAGTTTGAATTTTGCTTTTATTTAAATCTTCAAATTTTTCTTCATTTAAAAGTAAAAATTTGCTTGCATTGTAAAGCTTGTTGGTAAAATTTCTAACTTGTATGAGTTTGTCATTGCTTAATTTTATATCTCTACCTTGGATAGCTAAAAGAGCAAGAGTAAAACGCAAGATATCAGCACTGTATTCATCCACACTTTGCACAGGATCAATGACATTGCCTAAAGACTTACTCATTTTTCTACCTTGCTCATCTTTAACCAAAGCATGCAAATATATATCTTTAAAAGGAAGCTCACCTAAGGCATTAGTACTTTGAAACATCATTCTTGCAACCCAGAAAAATAAAATATCAAAGCCGGTGATTAATAAAGAATTTGGATAAAAATCTTTTAAATCATCTTCATGCCAAAGTGTGTTTTTGCCCCAGTCTTTATTACCCCAACCTAAAGTACTCATAGCCCAAAGACCAGAAGAAAACCAAGTGTCTAAAACATCAGGATCTTGTTTGAAATTAGTGCTTTGGCATTTTGGGCATTGGCTTGGAGTTTCTTCGCTTGCCCATTCATAAGAGCATTCACAATAATACACAGGAATTTGATGACCCCACCAAAGTTGTCTTGAAATACACCAATCTTTTAAATCCCTCATCCAAGCATTAAAACTATTGATCCAATGCGCAGGGTAAAATTTACTTCCACCAAGATTAACTTTTTCTATACTTTCTTTTGCGATTTCATTTTTTACAAACCATTGTTTAGAAATGTAAGGTTCTACTACATTTTTACAACGATAGCAATATCCTACTTGATTGGTATAGTCTTCTATTTTTTCAACAAAACCTTTTTCTTGCAATTCTTTTATAATAACATCTCTTGCATCTAATCTTTCTAAGCCTTTAAAATGCAAGCAATGTTCATTTAAAATACCTTTTTCATCAAAGATGGTAATAAATTCAAGTTTATGTCTTAAACCTACTTCATAGTCATTATGATCATGTGCTGGGGTTACTTTTACAAAACCTGTGCCAAATTCCATATCTACATGCTCATCAGCAATAATAGGAATTTTTCTATCTATTAAAGGTAAAATGACATTTTTGCCTATTAAGTGTTTAAATCTTTCATCGTTTGGATTAACCATCACGGCGCTATCGCCAAAATAAGTTTCTGGTCTTGTAGTGGCTACTACGATGTATTCTTGAGAATTTTCTAAGAAATATTTTAAATAATATAATTTTCCTTTATTTTCTTTATGTTCTACTTCTATATCGCTTAATGCTCCATCATGAGTGCACCAATTTACCATGTAATTTCCACGCACAATAAGCTTTTTATCATAAAGATCTACAAAGGCTTTTTTTACCGCATTTACCAAACCCTCATCCATAGTAAAGCGCAAGCGACTCCAAGCAGGAGTGATACCCAAAATTCGCATTTGTTTAACTATAGTGCCACCGCTTTGCTCTTTCCATTCCCATACTTTTTTTATAAATTCTTCTCTACCGAGTTCTTCTTTTTTAATACCTTGAGCTAAAAGTTGTTTTTCCACAACATTTTGTGTTGCAATGCCTGCATGATCAAGCCCTGGTTGATAAAGAGTCTTATAACCATCCATTCTTTTATAACGCGTTGTGATATCTTGTAAAGTACAAGTTAGGGCATGGCCTATGTGTAAAACGCCTGTTACATTAGGTGGAGGCATCATAATACAAAAGTTTTTACCTTTTTCTTGAATTTTTTCATTACCATTGATTTCAAAATATCCGCGTTCTTCGCAAATTTTATAATATTCTTTTTCTAGTGATTTATCATACATAATTGCTACCTTGAGAATGAAAATAAATTGTTATGTTAGCTTAAAATTGTTAAAGAAGTTTTGAAATTTAGAAATTAGTTATAAAAAACTAATTTCTACTTTACGATTATTTTGTCTTTGAGAATCAGATTTATCTTTAATAGGATAGGTGTCTTTTCCTAAAGATTCTATTTCTATAACCTCAGTAAAGCTAAAGAAATGTTTAGCCACATTCATTGCTCTATTTAATCCTATCATGTAGTTTGCAAAAGTACTACCTCTATCGTCTGCATAACCTTGAAATTTAATTCTTTTGATTATATCTTCTCTTGCTAGATTTTGATTGATTTTTTCAAGTAAATTTTCATTGCTGTATTCACTATATCCATTTCCTTCAAATAAAAATTTCAAATCAGAAATTTTCACATCTACATAATTGTATTTTTTCTTATTTTTAGCAAAAACAATATCTTTATTATATATGCTTAATTTCATATTATCATTTGATAGCATATCGATAAAAATAGTTAAATTATAATCTTGGGAATTAACTTTAATAGGATTAATCATTTCTTTTAACATATCAATTCTATAATCGCTTAAGCTTTTTCCATCTAATACATAAACTTTAACAAAATCATCACTCAAACTTGGCTCATATCTGCTAGTTTTGCCTTTTGCAATGTATTCTTGCATGGTATTTTTATATTTTGTTGTTTTTTCTTTTTTTACGCTTGTTTGTTTGTTGTTTTCAACGAGAACTTTTTGCTCTTCTTGGGTTGCTTTAGGTGCAATAGTTTCATTTTTAGAAACTTCAGCTATATTTGTTTGGGTTGTTGGAGCAACTTCTTGAGTGCTTGTATTTTCATCTATGATAGGATTATTTTGTACTGGAGTTTCTTCTTTTAAAGGTTCTTGGTTTGTTTGCTGTGGTTGGTAGTAAGTATTATCACTTATATTATTTCTTTCTTGATTATATTGAGTGCTTGGTGGAGTGTAGCTTTGATAAGAACTACTTTTTTTATAATCATATACATAAGTATTTGAATCATCTTCAAAATACCACATATAAAAACCAATACTAGCGCCTATTAGCACCACAAAAGCTATACTAAAAGCAATAATACTTTTCATTTTTTATCCTTTGTGAAGTCCTTAAAAGGACTTTGATTATTTATAATTTTTAATAGAATTTTCTAAAATTTCACATGCTTTTTCAATACCTGCAAATTCTTTTACTTTTACCCATTTGTTTGGTTCAAGCATTTTATATGTTTCAAAGAAATTTTTGATTTTATCTAAGCTTGCTTTTGGTAAATCATCCAAACTTTTAATATTATCATATCTTGGATCAATTTTACTTACAGGAACAGCAAGTAATTTTTCATCCATACCGCTTTCATCTTCCATTAATAATACCCCTATTAAACGACAAGGAATCACAGCTCCTGCCTGGATAGGGTATTCATTTAAAACCAAAACATCAATAGGATCGCCATCATCTGCAAGAGTATTTGGTATAAAACCATAGTTTGCCGGATAAAACATAGCTGAATACATCACACGATCAACCATGATGGCTCCGCTTTCTTTATCAAGCTCGTATTTAATGTTTGATCCATAAGGAATTTCAATAACTGCATTAAGTTTGTTTGGCACTTCTCCAACTTTGATTTTGCTAATATCCATTTTTTATCCTTTATTTTAATAAATCATTGATTAAATTTTTCATATCAGCTACGATAGCTTCAATACTTCTTTCACCATTGATTACATGGTGGATATTTTCTTTAGTATAAAAATTTGTTATTTCTTCTAAAGGTTCTAAATAAACTTTCATTCTATTATTGAAAACTTCTTCGTTATCATCAGCACCTCTAGCACGTCCTAAAACTCTTTCTCTAGCAACTTCTTCGCTAACTTTAACTTCTATAACACCTTTTAAAATTACTTCACTTTGGTTTTTTAATACCTTATCAAACTCAAGCATTTGTTCAACACTTCTTGGATAACCATCTATTAATATAGTATTAGTTGGTGCATTTTTTAAAGCAGTGATGATAGTATTTACAACTACATCTAGTGGAACTAAATTTCCCTTAGAAATAAAGCTATCAATAGTCTTTCCAAGTTCGCTTCCACTAGCCACTTCTGCTCTTAGTAAATCACCTGTAGAATAGTGAGTAACGCTTGCATCATCTTTAGCTATGATGCTTGCATCGGTTGTTTTACCACTACCTGGTGCACCTATAATTAAAAATAATTGTTTCATTTAGTATTCTCCCTTAATCTTATACCTAATTCTCTCATTTGTTCATTGCTTACTTCGCTTGGAGCTTGAGTCATAAGACATTGTGCTCTTTGTGTTTTAGGAAATGCTATAACTTCTCTAATGCTTGAAGATTTTGTTAAAAGCATGATAAGTCTATCAAGGCCTATTGCTATACCACCATGTGGTGGTGCTCCAAAGCTTAATGCATCAAGTAAGAAGCCAAATTTCTTTCTTTGCTCTTCTTCATTAATATTTAAAAGTTTAAAGACTTTTTGTTGGATAGGGCTTTTATGAATTCTTATGCTACCACCACCTAATTCTACACCATTTAACACCACATCATGTGCAATAGAATTAATTTCTTCTAAATCTTGCTCGTCAATATTTTTTGGCATAGTAAATGGATGGTGCATTGCAGAATAGCTTCCATCATCATTTTGTTCAAACATAGGAAAATCAATAACCCATAAGAATTCTAATTTATCCTCATCAATAATTTTCATTTCATCAGCGAGGAATAATCTAAATCTACCCATATAATCAAGCACGGTTTTCTTAGCTCCTGCACCAAAAAATACTACATCTCCAACTTCTAATTCACATCTTTGGATTAAAGCATTTAAATCCTCTTTGCTAAAGAATTTACAAAGTGGACCCTTAGGACCATCTTCTTTCATTTGTATGAACGCAAGTCCTGCTGCCCCAAATTTGCGTACAAAATCTTCAAATCTTTGCATTTGGCGTTTAGAAAAAATCGTATCGCCTTTTGGAACTCTTAAAGCTTTAATGCGATTTTTCTTCGTATCTTTTGCGATATTTGTAAAAATTTCGTTATTTGATTTTGAAAAAATATCAATCACATCAATAAATTTCATATCAAATCTTAAATCAGGCTTATCAGAGCCATAATTTTCCATAGCTTCTTTATAACTCATTTGTCTAAAAGGTATGCTAATTTCTTTTCCGCAAGCTTTGAAAATATCTTTAAGTAAATTTTCTGCCATAGCTATGATATCTTTTTGCTCACAAAAACTCATTTCTATATCTATTTGAGTAAATTCAGGTTGGCGATCTGCTCTTAAATCCTCATCTCTAAAACATTTTGCAATTTGAAAATATCTATCAAATCCTGAACACATTAAAAGTTGTTTGAAAAGTTGAGGACTTTGAGGTAAGGCATAAAATTCGCCTTGATGTACGCGTGATGGTACTAAATAATCCCTTGCACCTTCTGGAGTGGCTTTAGTTAAAATAGGGGTTTCAACCTCTAAAAATCCCATGCTTGATAAAGAATTTCTTGCTGCTATACAAGCAGTTGATCTTAGAGCAAAATTATCATAAAGCTTTTTGCTTCTTAAATCTAAAAATCTATATTTTAATCTTAATTCTTCATTAACGCTTTCATCGCCTATAGCAAAAGGTATTACAGCACTTTCATTTTCAATAGTAAGTTTATTTATAACAACTTCTATTTCTCCAGTTTTTAATTTTGGATTTACAAGTCCTTCACCGCGTGGGCGAATTTTACCTTGTGCTATTAAAACATATTCATTTCTTACTGATGAAGCTATATTATGTGCTTCTTGATTATCTGCAGGATCGCATACTAACTGTATAAGTCCGCTACGATCTCTAAGATCGATAAAAATTACACCTCCATGATCACGGTAAGAATTTACCCAACCACATAATGTTACTTCCTCGCCAACATTTTGTATGTTAAGCTCTGTATTATAATGAGTTCTCAAAATTTTTCCTTAGCTTAATTTTGTTCAATTTTGTTATTATAGTATTTTATTCTTTTGCTTAGCTAAGTTTTGTTATAATTTTTTTATGAAAAAAAATATAAATATAGAAAAAATTCAAAAAATAGGCTTATTTTGTAGGTTAAACACAAATTTAAATGAGCAAATTGATTTTTTAAAAACAATTTTTTTGCAAAAAAATATAGAGCTTGTGTTGCTAGAGCAAGAAAAAATTAATCTAAAAGATTTACAAGAATTAGATTTTTTGATTTCTCTGGGTGGAGATGGTACACTTTTGTCTTTATGTAGACAAGTTTATCAAGCTAAAAAGCCTATTTTGGGTATAAATGCAGGAAATTTAGGTTTTTTAACAGCTCTTTCTTTTAATGAGGTAGAAAGTTTTTTTAAAGATTTTTTTAAAAGTGATTTTAAAATAGAAAAAGCCAAAATGCTTCAAATTACCTTGTATAAAAAAAATAAAATCATTAAAAAATTTGCTTTTAATGATGCGGTTTTTTCTCGTGATAATGCTTTAATGGCAAATGTAGAAGTTTTTTTTGAAAATAAACTTTTTAATGCTTATTATGGAGATGGTTTGATTATAGCTAGCTCAAGTGGCTCGACTGCTTATAATATTAGTGCAGGTGGGCCTATAGTGCATCCTTGGAGTGAAATTTTTGTTCTAACTCCAGTTTGCTCTCATTCTTTAACTCAAAGGCCCATAGTTTTACCTTATGGCTTTGAACTTGAATTGAAAGTTGAGCATTGTTTGCTGTATTTAGATGGGCAAGAAGTGATTGATCCTAAAGAATATGATAGAATTCTTATAGGACTTAGCAAAAAAGAACTTAGTTTTATACATAAAAAAGATAGAGATTATTTCCAAGTTTTAAAAGAAAAGTTAAATTGGGGTAAGTGATGATAGAGAGTATTTTTATTAAAGAAAATTTAGGTTTTAAACAAGCAAAATTAGACTTAGAAGCTGGACTTACTGTCTTTACTGGCTTAAGTGGTGCTGGAAAATCGGTGCTTTTTAAGGCTATTTTGGCAGCATTTGCTCTAAGTGAGAGTGAAGCTAAAATGGTAGAAATTTTGTTAAATGATGAACTTGAATTAGATGAGTTTGGTATCGAAAATGAAGAATTAAATATATTTAAACTTTTAAAAGATAAAAGCTCGCGTTATTTTATCAATAATCAACTTATTTCAAAAAAGAATTTAGCCTTGCTTTCTAAGAAATTTGTAAAATATCTTTCAGCTAAGGAAAATAATGAGTTTTCAAATGAAAGATTTTTAAACTTACTTGATTTTATGCAATCAAAAGAGGATAAGAAATTTCAAGATTTTTTAAATGAATATAAAAATATTTATAAAGAATATATGGAAAATAAAACTAAATTAGAAAAAATTCAAGAAGAAGAAAAAAAAGTAGAAGAATTAAAAGAATTTACGAGCTTTGAAATACAAAAAATTCAAAGTATTAACCCAAAAATAGGTGAATTTGATGAATTAATGAGTTTTAAAAAAAGACTTTCGAAAAAAGATAAAATTGACGCTGCTTGGAACAGGGCAAGTAGAATTTTTGAGTTAGAATCAGCAGTGATTGAAGCTTTGCAAATTAGTGATGTTGATAGTTCATTTTTTTCAGAGTGTTTAAATGAACTAAGGGCAGTGTGGGAAAATCAAAGTTTTGATGATTTTGATTTTGATATAGAAGAAGTACTTGATAGGATAGAAAAACTTTCTTCTTTGATTTCAAAATATGGAAGTATAGAAGAAGCTTTAGAAGCTTTAGAGAAGAAAAAAGCAGAATTAGCTCATTATGAAAATTTAAGTTTTGAAAAAAAGGAATTAGAAGAAAAAGTACAAAGTGCTAAAATACTTTTAGATGAGAAAAGTCAAAAATTAAGCACTTTGCGTAAAAAAAGATTAAAAGAGCTTGAAAAATTACTGAATTTTTATCTTGAAAAACTTTATATGAAAGAAGTTAAATTAGAACTTAAAGATTGTGCTTTAAGTATTTTAGGTAAAGATGAAGTGAGTTTAAATATCAATGAGGCTAGTTTAAAAAATTTAAGTTCAGGCGAGATAAACCGTCTAAGACTTTCTTTTATTGCAACAGAATGTAATGTTACTAATAAAGCTAGTGGGATAATATTTTTAGATGAAATTGATGCAAATTTAAGTGGTAAAGAAGCAATGAGTATAGCTGAAGTATTAAAAGAGCTTGCTAAGTTTTATCAAATTTTTGCAATTTCACATTTACCACAGCTTTCATCAAAAGCAAGCAATCATTTTTTAGTAGAAAAAATAGGAAATGAAAGTAGGGTAAGAAAAATAGAAAAAGAAGAAAGAGTAAGAGAACTTGCTAGAATGGTAAGTGGGGAAAATATCACACAAGAGGCTTTAGAATTTACTAGAACTTTACTTTAAAAACAAAAAGTAAATTTCTATATGTTATAATTATACTTTTAAATTATAAAGAGAGTTGGCTATGGAAGAAAAAATTTTAATTATTGATGATAACAAAATGCTTACAAAGCTTTTAGCAAAAAAAGTAGAAAACACTTTGGGTTTAAAAGTAGATGTTGCTTTTGATATGAATAGTGCTAAAGAATTAGTGAAAAATGATTATTTTATGGCTTTTGTAGATCTTTGTTTGCCAGATGCTCCCAATGGAGAAGTGGTGGATGTGGTTTTAGAAAAAAATATTCCTGCTATAGTACTTACAGGAAGTAGTGATGGGCAAACGCGTAAGAAATTTATGGAAAAAGATATTATAGGTTATATTCAAAAAGAAAGCGAAAGCTGTATTGATGAAATGCTAAGTTCCATTAGAATGCTTCAAAAAAACAATAAAACTAAGATAATTTTAGCAATCGCTAATGTAACTTTACGCGCAGAAATGAAAAAAAATCTTAATAATCAACTTTTCAATGTTTTAGCAGCAGCACATGGAGAAGAAGCGCTAAGTTATCTTAGTGATAATCCTGATACAAAATTGGTAATTTGTGATGCAACTATGCCTGTAATTAATGGAGAAGATTTGCTTGTAGAAATTCGCTCAAAATATTCTAAGATAGAGCTTGGCGTGATTATGGTTGGAGATAAAGATGATGCGCTAGAGGCAAGAGCTTTTAGAAAGGGCGTAAATGACTATGTGATTAGACCTTTCCAAAAAGAATCACTTAATTGTAGAGTGAATAATTGCTTAGATTATATGCAAAAATGTGTTTTACTTGATGAGTATAGTTTGGGTAAAGATTTGCTAACAGGACTTGATGATTATGCAAATTTTGAAAAAAGATTTTTAGATTATTTAGAAGATATGCAAGAAAGTGAAGAATTAGCTTTGGCATTAATTGATATAGACAATCTTGCAACAATTAACTATGAACTAAGTTATGATTGTGGCGATGGAGTGATTAAACACACAGCTAAAAAAATCAAAGATCAAATTCGCGGTATGGATTTAGCAACTAGAATTGAAGATGGTAAATTTTACGTGCTTTTAAAAAATACAGATAATAAAGAAGCATTAAAAGCTTTTTCAAATATAAGAGTAAATATTGCCAAAGAAAGTGTTTTAATAGCTTTAGATGAGATTGATTATAGTATTTCTGTAGGAGTTGCTTTTGGAGGTAAAACAAGCCAAATACAAGATTTGCTTAATAATGCTCAAAAGGCATTAGATTTAGCTAAGGCTAATGGTAAAAATAGGGTAGAGGTATGTTTTTAGATTGTGATTTTAGCGAAAAAATCATAGATACACATTGTCATTTAGATAATCAAGCTTATTTTGGATATTTGGATGAGATGTTAAATCATGCCTTTGCTAGTGGAGTAGATAAAATCATCATACCTGGTGCAGATACAAAAGATTTGCCAAGAGCAAGAGAGATTGCACATGATTATGAAAATGTGTATTTTTCTTGTGGGGTACATCCTTATGATATAGATGATTTTGATTTGGATGTTTTAAAAGAATTTATAAATGATAAAAAATGCATTGCAGTGGGTGAGTGTGGGCTTGATTATTATCGTTTAAGGGCTGATGAGGATGAAATAAAAGCAAAGCAAAAAGAAGTTTTTATAGCTCAAATTCAGCTAGCTATTGAATATAAAAAGCCTTTGATTGTTCATGTGCGTGAAGCTAATGAAGATAGTTTTAATATTTTAAAAACATATGCAAAAGATTTACAAGGTGGTGTTTTGCATTGTTTTAATGCTAGTGAGCTTTTACTTCAGCTAGCAGATGATGGTTTTTATTTTGGTATAGGTGGGGTTTTAACTTTTAAAAATGCAAAAAAACTAGTAGAAGTTTTACCTAAAATTCCAAAAGATAAACTAGTCTTAGAAACAGATGGACCTTATTTAACTCCAGAGCCACATCGTGGCAAGGTAAATGATCCTATTTTGACCCATTTTGTAGCTCAAAAAATGGCTGAGCTTTTAAATTTATCTAAAAATGAAATAATAAAACTTACTAATTCTAACGCTAATCGTTTGTTTTTCCAAGGTTTATGATGAAAAAAAGCTTTTTATTTTTTATTTTATTATTATGTTTAAATGCTAAAGCCTTGCAATTTACTCCAGAGCACTATACTCAACAAGCACAAATTTTAAGAAATTTAGATATAGAAGCAAGCTATCTTAGTGATATGATTTTTTTAGAATTTAAAGAATCTTCCATGGATATGCATTCTAAAACTTTAGTAGATACGATGAGGGAATTTTACAAAATCACCCCGATTATCCGCAAAATCCTAGAAAAAGAAAATATCCCTCAAGAATTTTTATACTTAGCAATTGTAGAATCTGGTTTAAAAATTCATTCTATTTCAAGAACTAAAGCAGTAGGTGTTTGGCAATTTATGAAACCAACAGCACAAACTTTGGGTTTAAGAATAGATCCTTATGTAGATGAGAGAAAAGATTTGGTAAAATCAACTTATGCAGCTATTACTTATTTAAAGCAATTAAAAGAGCAATTTGGAAAATGGTATTTGGCTATTTTAGCTTATAATTGCGGTGATGGTAAATTACGTCAAGCTATAAAAAAAGCAAAAAGTGATGATTTAAGGGTTTTGCTTGATCCTGATAAAAAATACTTGCCATTAGAAACTAGAATTTTTATTAGAAAAATTCTTACTATGGCATTTTTGGCTAATAATAATGATTTTTTAATTTCTCAAGATAGTGCTTTGCTTAATTATGCCCTATCAAGTGAAGTTAAAAAAATCTCAGTTCCACCAAGTGTTTCTTTAAGAGAGCTTGCCAAAGTAGCTAAAATGTCTTATAAAGAATTTAAGCGTTATAATCCACATTTTAATTATGACTTTACTCCACCTGATAAAAAAGATTATTACATGTACATTCCTTTAAGCAAAAGTGTGGCGGTAGAAAAGGCGTTGGAGAATGTAAAATTAGCTAAGGTGGATACAACCATTCCGCATACAAAAATTTATATAGTAAAAGAAGGTGATAGTCTTTATACTATTGCAAGAAAACATAAAATAAGCGTTGAAAGTATTAAAGAATACAATAAAATAAAAGGAAATTTAATCAATATCAATCAAAAACTTGTGTTAAAAATTAAGGAGAATAATAATGCAAAAATCAAAACAACTCAAAAAATATCAAAAAACTCTCATACAAAAGTCGTTAGTCGTTAGTTGTGTAGGAGTTTTGTTTAGTGCTTGTAGTATGGTGCCTATTAGCACACCTACTGTGTATTATCCAGAGAGGGATTTTAAAAGTGTAAAGCACAATAACACTAGTTTAAAAGGTACCATGAAGCCTTACACTATTAATGGTAAAACTTATTATCCAACTGTAGTAGAGGTGGGTGAGATAGCTGAAGGTATAGCTAGTTGGTATGGACCGGGCTTCCATGGTAAAAAAACTTCCAATGGTGAAACTTATGATCAACACGCATATACTGCAGCTCATAAAACTTTGCCTATGAATACCATAGTAAAAGTAACTAATTTAAAAAATCACCGTCAAACTACTGTTAGGATTAACGATAGAGGACCTTTTGTAGCAGGTAGGATTATAGATTTATCTAATATGGCTGCAAGAGATATAGATATGATTCAATCTGGAACAGCTCCTGTAAGACTTGAAGTGATTGGCTTTGGAACAAGTGCAAGTTCGGGTTCAGTTCATACTAATTCTAATTTAGGCAGCAGTGGAGAGATTGCTGATAGTGGTCATATTTTCCAAGGTGGATCTTTTATGGTGCAAATTGGAGCATTTAGAAATAAAAATGGCGCAGAGCTAATAGCAGGTAGATACAAAAATTATAATTCTTATACTTCAACTATACAAACAAGTGCTAAAGATGGCTTACATAGAGTATTTTTAAAAGGTTTTAGAAGTGAGCAAGAAGCAAGAGATTTTGTTGATAGTGGATCTTTCCCAGGCGCGTTTATAGTAAGAGAGTAAGATTATGATAGAACTTATTTTTTTAGATGTAGATGGTTGTCTAACAGATGGTAAAATCATCTATACACAAAACTATGGTGAGATTAAAGAATTTAATGTAAAAGATGGTGCGGCGATTGAAGCTTGGCAAAAGCTTGGTAAAAAAGTTGCTATCATTACGGGTAGGACTAGCGAGTGTGTGTATTTTAGAGCTAGGGATTTAAAAATTGATTTAGTCTATCAAGGTATTAGTGATAAACTAGCTTGCGCTAAAGAAATTTTAGAAAAATTAAATTTAGATTTTTCTCAATGTGCTGCTATTGGGGATTATTATAATGATATGAGTTTGCTTGAAGCAGTTGGATATAGCTTCAAGCCAAAAGATGCACACAAGGCTTTGAAAACTGATAAAGTTTTAAATAGAAAAGGTGGCAATGGAGCAGTGAGCGAGATGATTGAAATTTTAATCGAACATAATAATATGCAAGCTCAATGGGATAAACTTTGGCGATAAAAATTTTTGCTATATTAATGAGCTTATTTGCCTTTGTTATGGTGATTTTAAGTACCCAAGATCCATATTTATTTGCCATAAAACCACAAAAGGTAGATGTGGCAAATATGCAAGCTTTTGATGTGCTTGATTATGAGTTAAATGCTAGTGTAATTAAGGCTACATATCAGGCAAGTCGTTGGGTAAAATATCAAGACAAAGATATTTTTGATGATTTTAAAGTTCAAGCGCTTGATTATAATTTAAGTTCAGATTTATTAGTAAGAAATGAAGAAAAATCCATTTTAGAAGGCAATGTAAGTTATTTTGATTATAACCAAACTTCTATTTTTACCCAAAAAGCAACTTATGATATGAAAAATAAAATTTTATTTTCTAATGATAATTTTAAAGCATATATAGGTTTAAATGAAGTTTTTGGGGATAATTTTTTATATGATGTAAATCAAAAAGAATTAAAAATTCAAGGAATAAAAGCATGGTTTTTAGAGCAGTAATTTTTTTGTGTTTGTTAAATTTGTTCGCATTTAGTGCACAAAAAATAGAAGTTTACGCTAAGGATTTTTACTTAGATGAAAAAAATGAAACAAGTGTATTAACCGGTGATGTAGAAGTTAAAAAAGGTAATGATGTTTTAAATTCGCAAAAATTAGTTATTTATATGAAAAACAAACAACCCACCAAGTATATAGCTACTAAAGATGCTAAATTTAAAATCATGATGAAAGATAAAACTTATCATGGAAGCGGTGATGAATTTATTTATAATGTAGCTAAGGATACATATGAGATTAATGGTAATGCAAAAATTACAGAAATGCAAACAAAAAAAGAACTCATAGGGGATAAAATCATAGTAGATAGAAAAAATATGACTTATAGAGTAGTGAGTAAAGATAAAAAACCTGCCAAATTTGTATTTGAAGTAAAAGAATGATATTAAATGCTAAATTTTTAATTTCTGCTTCCAAAATAGACGAAGCACTACAACCTATATACACTGAAATCGCCTTTTTAGGACGTTCTAATGTGGGTAAAAGTTCTTTGATTAATACACTATGCAAAAATAAAAATTTAGCGAAAAGCTCTTCAACTCCAGGTAAAACACAACTTATTAATTTTTTTGAAGTTGATTGCAAAAAAGATGAGGATAAATTTAAACTAATATTTATTGATTTACCTGGTTTTGGTTATGCTAAAGTGAGCAAAAAAACTAAGGCTATTTGGAATAAAAATTTAGATGAGTTTTTAAAAGAGCGTAGTTCTATCAAGCTTTTTATCCATCTAATAGATTCAAGACATGAAAATTTAGATATTGATGCAAATTTGGATTTATATTTGGATTCTTTTATTAGAGCTGATCAAAAAAAAATAACAGTTTTTACAAAAGCAGACAAACTCAATCAAAGTCAAAAAGCAAAAATTTTAAATACAAATAAAAATGCTATCTTAGTGTCAAATTTGAAAAAAAGTGGTATTGATAAATTAGAACAAAAAATCATTTTAGAGAGCTTGGGTTTGAATGAGGAGTAGAAATTTAGTAAAAAATAGATTTGATTTTTCTTATTTATTTTTTTATTTATCTTTGATTTTTTATCAAGTGCTAAGCTCTGTGTATTATTGGATGCCTCCTTTATTTGGGGTGTTTTTTTGTTATATGATAGTGCTTTTAAAAGAAAAAGAAAGAACTCTTAATAAGCTTGATTTTAGATGGTATTTTTCTTTGTTTTATCTTTTGCTAGTTGATATTATCCATGGATTTTATCTTTTTAGCTCATGGATAGCTTTTTTTGTTTTTTATCATCTTTTTGTCGATTGGTTTAAAAGCAAGTTAAAACTAGGTCATTATTTACTCGTTATATTTACTTTGTGTGCTTATATTTTTATCTATCTTTTTGATGTGTTTTTAGCATATTTAGATAATAATGAAATTTTAAAATTTGGTATTGAATATCTATGGTTTTTTGCTGTTGAGGCTTTGATTTCTTTTGTTATTTTTAAAGGGAAAATCTAATATGCGTATGCGTTTGGTGATGGGATTTATAGCTTGTTTTTTCTTGCTTTTGCTTGCTAGGGTGTATTATATAAGTATTAAATCTAATGTTTATTATGAAGAAATAGCTAAACAAAATGCCATTAAAACGCAATTTTTAGCACCTGTTAGAGGGCAAATTTTAGATATAAAGGGTAGACCCTTAGCGGTAAATAAATTAGGTTTTTCGATCTCTATAAAGCCATATTTGCATATAAAAAAGAAAAACAGAGCTCTTTTAGAGCAAGAATTACAAGCTATAGTAGGAGCCTTTCCGGATTTAAATGCTACTAAGCTCAAAAGAACTTATATAAAAGCAGATTCTTATTATAACCAAGATTATATAGAAGTGGTTCCATTTGTAGAATATGATGCGATGATTAAGCATTTTACTAAGCTTAATTTGCGCGAAAACATGCAAGTTAAATCTACTACTCAAAGATTTTATCCTTATGATGCTTTAGCTAGCCATGTTATAGGTTATGTTGGAAAAGCAAATTTAAATGATATGAATGAAAATGAAATTGCAAGATTGACTAGCTATGTAGGGCGTAGTGGCATAGAGCGTTCTTATAATGATATTTTACAAGGTCAAAAGGGTGAAAAGGTTAGCAAGGTAAATGCATTAAATAAAGAAATAGAAGAACTTTCTTATAAAAAACCTACTTCAAGCAATATCACTTTAAGCATAGATCTTGACTTGCAAGAATACTTAGCCAGTATTTTTGAAAATTTAGCAGGTGCAGCTATAGTAATGGATGTAAAAAGCGGAGCTATTTTGGCAGCGGGTAGTTTTCCTGAGTATAATCTTAATCCATTTGTTACGGGTATTAGCCAAGAAGAATGGGATAAACTTTCTAATGATTTAAACCATCCTTTTACTAATAAACTTATTAACGGTCTTTATCCTCCAGGTTCAGTTATAAAAATGGGTACAGCTTTGGCCTTTTTAGATAGTGGAAAAGTAAGTGAAAATCATAAATATTTGTGTGATTCTAACTTTGAGCTTGGTGGTAGAAAATTTAGATGTTGGAAGGCTATAGGTCATGGTTATGTAGATATGACAGATGCTATTAGGGAAAGTTGTGATGTGTATTTTTATAAAGGTGCTTTAGAAGTTGGTATTGACATTATTAGTTCTGTTTTTGAAAGAATAGGTTTTGGTGCAAAAACAGGAGTGGATTTACCTAATGAATTTATAGGAACAGTACCTAATAGAATATGGAAAAAAGAAAAATACAACCAACCATGGTATCAAGGTGAAACTTTAAATACAAGCATAGGACAAGGTGATTTTCTTGCTACTCCTATGCAAGTGGCTAAATTTACAGCTATGATTGCTACGGCTAAAAATATCACACCGCATTTTTTACATAGCGTTGATGATAATATTACTAAGATAAATTTTGATAATAATGAAAGTGTTTTTACGACTTTTGAACTATCAAAACTTCCACTTTTAAGGCGTGCTATGTATGAAGTTGCTAATGAAGACGGTGGAACTACGGCAAGATTTTTAAGAAATTCACCTATTACCATAGCAGCCAAAACAGGAACAGCTCAAGTAGTTGGAATTTCTCAAAGTGAAAAAAAGCGTATTAAAGAAGAGGATTTGGAGTATTTTTTAAGATCTCATGCTTGGATTACTTCTTATGCGCCTTATGAAAAACCACAATATGTAGTAGTGGTTTTAATAGAACATGGAAAAAGCGGTAGTAGTACAGGAGGGCCTATACTGGCTAAAATTTATCAAAAACTTATAGATTTAGACTATATTGATAAAAAATATATCAAGAAAAAGACTAAATAATTAGCATTCCATCACCATATGAGTAAAAACGATAGTTATTTTTTATAGCTTCATGGTAAAGCTCTAAGGTTTTTTCTCTACCTATAAATGCTGCTACAAGCATAATTAAAGTTGATTTTGGTAAGTGAAAATTAGTAAGTAAATAATCAAGTCTTTGCGGGGTATTTTGTGGGTGTAAAAACAAATCACAAAAATCTTCTTTTAATTTTTTTCTATGATAGTACTCTACACAACGAGTAACAGTAGTACCAACGCCTAGTATTTTCTTAGAAGAATCAATCAAAGCACAAGTTTCATCATCAATATGAAAAAATTCTGAATGCATTTTATGATCACGTATATCTTCACATTCTACACCTTTAAAAGTTCCTGCACCAACGTGTAGTGTGATAGTATGGATATTATGATTTTTTTTAAGTTCATCAATCATTGCTTTATCAAAATGTAAGCTTGCAGTAGGTGCGGCAACTGCGCCTTGATTTTTAGCAAAAATGCTTTGATAGTTAATGCTATCTTGTGCTTCATCTGCTCTTTTAATATAAGGTGGCAAAGGCACATGGCCTATTTTTTCTAAAATTTCAAAAACTTCATGATGATTAAGTTCTTTTTCATCATTAAAAAACTCTACTTCTCTTGTACCATCATCATGTAATTTTTTGATTTTAGCTTTTAAAGAATTTTCAAAATATAAATTTTGCCCTTCTTTAACCTTACCCCGAATTTGCACTAAAAAATCATTATTTTTTAAAGGATGGTTAATGAAAAGTTCTATTTTGCTACCACTTTCTTTGTTTCCATAAATTCTTGCTTTGATGACTTTGGTATCATTAAAGATGATTTCACAAGGTGGTAAAATTTTAGCTAAGTCCTTAAAATGCAAATGTGAAATTTGATCTTTACATCTTTCATATACTAAAAGCTTGGCATTTTCTTTGGGCAAAATAGGAAAATTTGCTATAAGTTCATTTGGTAAGTTATAATCATAACTAGAAAGCAAAAGATCTTTATCAATCATTTTCATCATCTTCTTTTTGACTAGGATTAACTTTTTTAGCTATATAAATAGAAATCCCATAAAGTCCGCATAAAGGCACAGCCATTAAAAATTGCGATATAACATCAGGTGGTGTCATCATAGCTGAGAAAACAAAAATCACTAAAACAGAAACTCTAAAATGTTTTTTCAAAAAAGTATCATCAACAAGTCCAAGTTTAGCAAAGAAAAAGGTTATTACAGGCATTTCAAAAGCTAAACCAAAAGCAATTATTAATTTAGTAAAAAAGCCTACATATAAACCTATGCTAATTAAAGGCTTAAAATCTTGGGTTTGCACCCCAAAATCAATCAAAAATTTAAAAGCTAAAGGTATAACTATATAATAACAAAACAAAGCACCAAGTGCAAACATAATACTAGCAAAGCTTACAAAAGGCACTACTAATCTTTTTTCATTATCATAAAGTCCGGGTGCTACAAATTTCCAAAACTGCCAAAAAATAACCGGCAAAGAAATCAAAAAAGCTGTAAAAAACGAAACCTTCATCGCAGTAAATAAAGGCTCTTGTAACTCAACGAAGGTCATTTGTCTTGAAATTTCAGGTAAGGCTGCTTCAACAGGCGCTTTTAGTATATCTATGATATAGTTATTAAAACTAAAACATACAAAAAACATCACAACAACACAAGCAACACTTATAAATAATCTTTTTCTAAGTTCTACTAAATGCGGTTTTAATTCTTCAAACATTCTTAGCTTTCCATTTTCTGAGTATTTTTTTCATCTTTTTGAATTTTTTCTTCAAGATTAGAAAGTTCTTGTATATCCTTTTCTAAATCATTAATTTCACTTTTTAATTCTTTGGTGTTGTTTAAAATATCTTCTTTGAGCTGATCAAATTCTTCAAAACTTAGTTTTTTTCTGATATTTTCATTAGTTTGTGAGAATTCATCTTTGTATTTTTGTGCTTCATCTTTTAATTCTGCTATTTTTAGTTCTTTATTAATACTTGCTTTTGCTTCATCGATATTGCTTTTAATGGCTTTTAAAATTTTTGCAATTTCAACTATAGTTGAAGGTAATTTTTCAGGCCCAAGCACTAAAATAGCTACAACTAAAATAACTAAAATTTCACCAAAACTCATTATTTTATCTTCTTTCACTTGAATATATGGTTTACATTTTACATAAAAATACTTAAAAATATTATTACTTTTATTATATTAATATATAAAGATATCTTGATATATTAATATATTTTTGTTATATTGAATTAAAAATAAAAAAGGAAAAGCATGGAGAAATTAGTTTTTATTTTAAAAGATTTTCTTATTTTATTTATAGAAATATCTGTTTTGTTTATTTTAGTTAGTATGCTTATTGCTTATTTAAATGAGCGTTATGCTAAATTTTTTAATGAGCATTTAAAGAAAGATTCTTTTACAAGCTATATAAAAGCCATACTTTTAGGCTGTTTAACCCCATTTTGCTCATGTTCGAGCATACCGCTTTTAAACGCATTTTTAAAAGCTAAAGTTCCACTTGGAGTATGCATAGCTTATTTAATCACCTCGCCTTTAATTAATCCTATTATAGTAGTGATGTTTATGGTGAGTTTTGGCTTAAAAATATCTTTATTTTATGTGGGATTTTTATTTTGTGTGATTTTATTTATTGCTTTTTGTGTTTCTAAAATAAACACTCAAGGATTTTTTAATGAAGACTTTTTAAAAAATGATTTAGAGCAAAAGTCATGTTGTTCTAACAATACTTTTCAAAGCTCATGTTGTCAAAAACCTAGCTTGGTTTTTGCTAAAAATTCTAAAACAAGTAAAATTTTAAATTTTAAAAACAAAGCTAAAGAAAGTAAAATCAAAATATTATTTTCACAAAGTTTTAAAGAGTATAAAAAAATTTTACCTTATATTGTTATAGGTATGGCTATAGGGGCTGTTATACATGGTGCTTTTCCACAAGATTTTTTCCAAAATTATATGAAAGATTATGGAGTTTTGGGCGTATTTATAGCAGCTTTTATAGGAGTTTTACTTTATATGAATTGTACAGCTATGATACCTGTAGCACTAGCTTTAACTACCAGTGGAATTCCACTTGGTATAATGATGAGTTTTTTAATAGCAGGAGCAGGGTGTTCTTTGCCTGAGCTTATTTTGCTTAAAAGAATTTTCAAAACAAGCTTTTTGATTTTATTTGCAAGTATGATTGTTGCTATTGCAATTAGTTTTGGTCTTTTAATGTTTTTTATATAAGGATTTTTATGCAAGAGTTTTTAAAAATAACAAGTGCGGTTAATGATGAAAGCAGGATTTTGATCCTAGCTTTCTTACAAAAATACGGAAAGCTTTGTGTGTGTGATTTGCAAAGCTCTTTAAATATGAGTCAATCAAGGCTTTCAAGACATTTAAAAATTTTAAAAGAAGCTAATTTTTTAGAAGTAGATAGACAAGGTGTTTGGGCGTATTATGGAGTAAAAGAAAATTTAAATAATTTTTGTAATGATATATTAAAAAACATCAATGAACTTTCCATAAAGCTTCCTGAGCTTAAAAGGTTTTCTTGTGAATGTAAAGCTTAAGTGCTAATATACAAAGCTAACTCATCGCTTAAAAGGTAGTTGGTATTATAAAAAATTCCATTTTTATAAACTAGCTTTCCTTTTTTACTAAGAAACATTGCTTTTTCTTTTTCTAAAGGTTCTAGCTTTGTTTCATCCACTCCTATAATACTTCTAAGTCCTAAGAAAATATGCTCTAAGCGTAAATCTTTTGAATTTAAATTTTCAATCTCTCTAAAACAAGGATTTGTTATATAATCTTTTAAACTTTTTTTAGTATAAAATCTTTGATTTTTTAAAAATCCCACCGCACTTAAACCACAACCTATATAGTCTTTTCCTTGCCAGTATGCAAGATTGTGTTTGCAAATTTGTCCAAAATTGCTGATTTCATATTGTTTATAGCCAAGATTTTCAATCGCTTTGATAAAATGCTTTGCAAGGCGCGGTGCATTTTTTTTAAAATGAAATTTTTTAGCAAATCTTGTCTTTTCTTCTATGGTTAGATTATAAGCACTCACATGGTTAATATCAAGCAAAGTAAGTTTGGAAATTTCATAATCAAGCATTTTTTTATCATCAAGTTTTGTATCGTAAATTAAGTCTAGATTGATATTATCAAATCCTGCTTTTTTTGCATTTTCTATACTAGTAAAAATACTTTTTTGATCATGAATACGCCCAAGAAATTGTAGTTTTTTTTCATGAAAACTTTGCGCTCCAAAAGAAATACGATTAAAACCTAAATTTTTTATCTCTTTAAGCCAAGAAAAATTACTCGAGTTGGGGTTTGCTTCTATACTAATTTCACTATCTTTTTGTAAATAACTTTGTATAAAAATAAATATTTTTTCATAAAAACTAGCATCCATCAAACTAGGCGTTCCACCACCTATAAAAACAGTCTTTATGGAATTTTTATCAAGCTTGAAAAAATTTAGTTGATATTTTATATCTTGCATTAAAGCATTTAAATAATCTTTTTCAAAGTCCTTTTTTTTAAGTGAAGTAAAAGAACAATAAAAACACTTGCTTTCACAAAATGGTATATGTATGTATAAATGCATAAAACTTCTTTAAAATGTGATTATAAATTCGTATTTTTTTGTTAGAATTATATTATTAAAAAGTCAAGGATAAGAAAATCATGGAAAAAGAAAAAAAATATAGGCCAAATGTAGCCGCTGTTGTACTATCATCAGCTTATCCTTTTGAATGTAAAATTTTACTTGCTAAACGCAATGATATGGAAGATATATGGCAATTTCCTCAAGGTGGTATAGATGAGGAAGAAGAAGTTAAAAGTGCGTTGTTTAGAGAATTAAAAGAAGAAATAGGCACAGATGAGGTTGAAATTTTAGCTGAATATCCTGAGTGGATTAATTATGATTTTCCAGCTAAGGTTGCGCAAAAAATGTATCCCTATGATGGTCAAAGCCAAAAATATTTTTTGGTTAGATTAAAAAATAAAGCTATTATTAATCTAAACACTAAAAATCCTGAATTTGATGCTTATAAATTTGCTTCATTAGAAGATGTTTATGATATGATTAACCATTTTAAAAAACCTATATATGTTAGGGTTTTAAAATATTTTAAAGAAAGGGGGTATATTTAATGCTGGTCGTACAAAAATATGGGGGAACGAGTGTAGGAACGCTTGAGCGTATTGATGAAGTTGCTAAAAGAGTGGCAAAAAGTAAAAAAACTTGTGATAAGTTAGTTGTAGTAGTTTCAGCGATGAGTGGGGTTACTAATGAGCTTATTGATTTTGCACATCATTTTAGTAAAAATCCTTCAGGTCGTGAGATGGATATGCTTTTAAGTAGTGGCGAACGCGTGACTTCATCTTTACTTGCTATTGCATTAAATGAAATGGGTTTAAAAGCTACTGCATTTTCCGGACGCAATGCAGGAATTATCACAGATGATGTTTATACTAAAGCAAGAATAGAACACATTGATACTACAAATATTAACAAAGCCTTAGATGAGGGATATATCGTAGTAGTTGCTGGCTTTCAAGGTATTGACAAAATGGGTAATGTTACTACTTTGGGTCGTGGTGGAAGTGACTTAAGTGCGGTAGCACTAGCGGGAGCTTTAAATGCTGATTTATGTGAAATTTATACTGATGTAGATGGGGTATATACTACCGATCCTAGAATTGAGCCAAAGGCTAAAAAGCTAGATAAAATTTCTTATGAAGAAATGCTAGAGCTTGCAAGTTTAGGAGCTAAGGTTTTGCAAAATCGCTCTGTAGAGCTTGCTAAAAAATTAAATGTAAAATTAGTTACTAGAAGTAGTTTTAATGAAAATGAAGGGACGATCATTACTAAGGAGGAAAATATGGAACAAGCTTTGGTTAGTGGTATAGCACTAGATAAAAACCAAGCAAGGGTTACTTTAAGAAATATCGATGATAAACCAGGCATTGCTGCTGAAATTTTTGGGACTTTAGCAAATGAAAATATCAATGTAGATATGATTATCCAAAATGTAGGTTTAGATGGAGCTACAAATTTAGGTTTTACTGTGCCTGAAAATGAGCTTGATTTAGCAACTAATGCTATGAAAAAAGTTTTAGGTGCTAATGCTAATATAGAAACAGATAGTGCTGTGGTAAAAGTTTCAGTTGTGGGTGTGGGTATGAAATCGCATTCTGGAGTAGCTTCGGCAGCTTTTAAAGCATTGGCAAATGAAAATATTAACATACAAATGATTTCTACAAGTGAAATTAAAATTTCAGTTATCGTGCATGAAAAATATGGCGAATTAGCTGTAAGAGTATTGCATGAAGTTTATAAACTAGATATATAAATGAGCAATAGTTTTTTAAAATTTACCCTAGAGCAAATCCGAGAAAATGGTACTTATACAAGTTGGTTAGAAGAAAGGCGTCTTGAGTGGTCGCCTTTGATCGCTTCTAAGTTAGCTTTGCTTTTGCAAGGTTATACTTTTATTGTGATTACTGATGATCAAAGAACGTGGTTTGAAGAGTATTTTTTAAGTCAAATTAACGCTAGTTCCACAAGACCTTTAGTGCCTTTTGTGTCTTTAAAAGGAATTTATAATAAAGCTTGTAATACCCAAGAAGATATAGATTTGCTAAATGATCTTTTAAGTATTTCTTTTCCTAATGGTTATGCCTTTTTTTATATAGGAACTAATACAGGTTTTAAATTTAAAATCGCTAATTCCAAAGCTGAAAGTATGCTTTGGCTTTTTGATGAGCAATTGCAAAATAGCTTTTACCTTTCCTCGCGTGATAAGGAATTAGACTATAAACTCATTTCTTTATATAAAGTATTTGAGCAAAGCTTAGAGGCTGTGCTTTTTTCTAAGGTAGAAATTTGAATCTAAGAAATAAAATCATTATCCATAATGATTTTGAGCTAATGCAAGAAAAGCTCACAGAAGAATATGGAGCAAAAAATCTTAAATTTTTCATACCCAAAAATCCTGACTTAGAATTAAGACTAAATGACTTAACTTATGACAAAAACGGCCAAGCAACCGCAAAAGCTATTATGAATGAAAGTTATATAGCTGAAGCACAAGCTAAAATCATTGTTATACTAGCTAAGTCTTTTCGTGAAGAAGCGCAAAATTTTTTGCTAAAACTTTTTGAAGAGCCACCAAAAAATGTATATTTTATCATCGTAGCTCCTTCAAAAAATGTTTTTTTACCTACTATACTTTCAAGATTTATCATAGAAAAACATAAAATTCAAAAAGAAAAAATATCTTTAAATTTAGATCTTAAAAAAATGGATCTAGCTCAAATTGCTTCATTATTAAAACAATATGAAAATATAGACAAGCATGAGTGTTTAGAGTTAATTAGCACTTTAAGCCATGAGTGCTTTAAACAAGATATAAAATTAAACGATGAAGAAATTGAATTTTTTTATAAAGCTTATGAATTAGCTAAATTAAATGCAAAGCCAACTATTTTACTAAGTACCATAGCTTTAATTTTATACGAGAGAAAAAATGAAAATCATTAAAATCAATCCTAATACAGACTTTGAACAAATTTCTAAATATATAAAGCCACATAAAGCAGGCGAGAAAATTATGAGTGAAAAAACTCAAATTCATTTTTTTCTTATTAAAGAGTTAAGAGCGCCTGCTGCAAATATACTCAAACAAGATGCACTAAGGGTTGGAGCTGAGCTTGTAACACATAAAGAAGTTATATTAGGCAAAGAACATACTAATGCCTTGCTTATGGTAACACAAGATCAAGCCAAAAAGCTTATAGAAAAAGAAAAATTACAAGATTTTAAGCTTAAAAATTTAGCATTATTTTTAAAGTCTAATTTTAACAAACCAAAATATGCAAAAATTATGGGTGTGATTAATGTTAATGAAGATAGTTTTAATGCTCAAAGTAGGGTTAAAGAAAATGAAGTTTTAGAAAAAATCGAACTCATGATTTCTCAAGGGGCTGATTATATAGATATAGGCGGGGTTTCTTCAAGACCTGGTAGTGTGTATTGTGGGAAAGAAGAAGAGTTTAAGCGTTTAAAAAATACCTTAGATTTAATCTATAAAGAAAAACTTTATGAAAAATGTATTTTTAGCTTAGATAGCTTTGATGAGTATTGTTTAGAATATGCTTTAAATAAAGGCTTTAAGCTTATTAATGATATTACCGGTTTTAAAAATGAAAATTTAGCTAAATTAGCTTTAAAATATAAAGCCACTTATACACTCATGCATATACAAAATACCCCACAAAATATGCAAGATAACCCGCATTATGAAGATGTATTAGCTGAGCTTGATGATTTTTTTGCGCAAAAGCTAGAGAGGCTAAGTGAGCTTGGTTTAGAAGATGTGATTTTAGATGTTGGTATTGGTTTTGGTAAAAGTCCTTGGCATAATATGATGTTAATCAAGCATTTAGAGCATTTTTTACGCTTTGAAAAAGAACTTTTAATCGGAGCTAGTAGGAAAAGTATGATAAATGCTTATTTTAGCTCAAGTGTTGAGCAAAGGCTAGCTGGCACGCTTTATTTGCATTTAGAAGCTTTTAAAAATGGTGCAAGCATTATAAGAGTGCATGATGTGTATGAACATAAGCAAATGTTTGAACTTGCAAAAGCTATGGATGAACTTTCTTTGGAGTAATGATGACTTATCAAGAGTATTTAGAAAAGGTAAAATTAGCAAAAGAATGGATGAGGGCTTATTATGAAGATGATGAGCCTTTAGCAAGCGATGAAGAATACGATAAACTTATAAGAGAGTTAAAAGCATTTGAAATGCTTCATCAAGAAAAGATTTCTAAAGACTCTCCTACGCAAAATATCGCCCCGATTATACAAAGTGAGTTTCATAAACTTGCACATAGTGCAAAAATGTGGTCTATGGAAGATGTTTTTGATGAAGCTGAACTTAGAGCTTGGGCAAAAAGAGCTAAATGTGAGTTTGATTTTTTCATAGAACCTAAATTTGATGGAGCAAGTTTAAATCTTACTTATGAAAATGGTATTTTAATCAGTGGTGCTACAAGAGGCGATGGGGAAGTAGGCGAGGATATTACTTTAAATGTTAAAGAGATATCAAATATACCTCAAAAAATTCCTTATAAAGACAAGATAGAAATTCGTGGCGAAGTAGTGATTTTAAAAGAAGATTTTGAAAAAATCAATGAAAAAAGAGCTAAAGATGGCTTAAGTTTATTTGCAAACCCACGTAATGCAGCAAGTGGTTCGCTAAGACAGCTTGATACAAGCATTACAAAAGAAAGAAATTTAAAATTTTATCCTTGGGGAGTGGGGGAGAATTCTTTAGATTTTAAGAAACACTTTGAAGTGATGGAGTTTGTAAGAAGTCTTGGCTTTTTAAAAGATGATTTTGTTTTTTGTGTGAAAACTTTAGATGAGGTTTTAGAAAAATACCATGAGCTTTTAGAAAAAAGAGATCAAAAACCTATGATGATGGATGGTATGGTTGTAAGGGTAGATGATTTAGCTCATTGTAAGCTTTTGGGTTATACAGTGAAATTTCCAAAATTTATGGCTGCGTTTAAATTTCCTGCTTTGGAAAAAACCACAACCTTGCTTGGGGTTAATTTACAAGTTGGAAGAAGTGGTGTGATTACCCCTGTGGCGGTTTTAGAGCCTGTAAATTTAGACGGGGTTATCGTAAAGTCTGCAACCTTGCATAATTTTGATGAGATAGCTAGACTTGGAGTGATGATAGGCGATAGTGTAAGTGTGATAAGAAGTGGCGATGTCATACCTAAAATCACTAAAGTTTTTACCCAAAGACGTGATGGTTTAGAAAGTAAAATCACTAAACCAACTCTTTGTCCTGAGTGTTTTAGTGAGCTTTTAGATGAGGGTGCTTTTTTAAAATGTCAAAACTTAGACTGCAAAGCAAGACTTGTAAATTCTATCATACATTTTGTATCTAAAAAGTGTTTAAATATAGACGGCCTTGGAGAAAATATCGTCGAGCTTTTATTTAAAGAAGGAAAAATCACTAATATAGAAAGCATATTTTTCTTAAAATATAGTGATTTTGAAGGCTTGGAAGGCTTTAAAGAGAAAAAAATCAATAACCTTTTAAGTGCTATTGAAAATGCAAAAAAATGCCCTTTATCAAGGTTTATCACTGCTTTGGGTATAGAGCATATCGGAGAAGTAGCAGCTAAAAAACTAGCTCAATCTTTTGGCTTTGAATGGTTTATGCAAAGCTATGAAGCTTATGCAAATTTAGAAGGCTTTGGCGAGCAAATGGCTAAAAGCTTAGAAGAATTTACTCATGTTAACGCAAACCGCATTAAGCATTTTTATGAAATTTTGCATTTAGAGGATGAGAAAAAAGAGCTTATTATAAATGATAATATTTCTAATAAAACCTTTGTTATCACAGGCACTTTAAGCAAATCACGCGATCATTTTAAAGAACTAATCGAAAGCTTTGGAGCAAAGGTAAGTTCAAGTGTGTCTAAGAAAACTGACTTTGTATTATATGGAAGTGAAGCAGGCTCAAAGCTTGAAAAGGCTCAAAGTTTAGGAGTTAAGTGCATCAATGAAGCTGAGTTTAACGCTCTTTTAGGCGGTGATGATGAGGTATGATGTCTTTGTAAGTGCAAAGTTAAACATTTCTCGCAATAAAGCTTGTGAGCTTATAGAAAACAAGCAAATTTTACTCAATGGCGAGTTTAAAAAAACCTCTTTTAAAATCACATCTCAAAGCCCCTTAGAAGATGAGAGTTTAAAACTAACGCTTTTAGAAGAGCTTTTTGTAAGCAGAGCTGCTTTTAAGCTCAAGCATTTTTTACAAGAGCATACATTTACTATCAAAGATAAAATTTGTTTAGATATAGGTTCATCGACTGGAGGTTTTGTACAAATTTTACACCAAAATAATGCTAAACACATCACAGCTTTAGATGTAGGTTCTAATCAACTTCATGAGAGCTTAAGAAATTTAGAAAATATCCAAATTTGTGAAAACACTGATTTGCGTGAGTTTAAAAGTGAAATTTTATATGATGTTATCACTTGTGATGTGAGTTTTATATCTTTAACACATTTGATTTTTCATATAGATAAACTTGCTAAAGATCTTATCATCTTGCTTTTTAAACCTCAATTTGAAGTAGGTAAAAATACTAAGCGTGATAAAAACGGAGTGGTAAAAGATGCCAAAGCTATTAAAACTGCTAAAGAAAGCTTTGAAAAAGCCTGTGCAAAGCTTGGTTGGATTTTACAAGTAAGTCAAGAGTCACACTTAAAGGGAAAAGAAGGCAATGCTGAGTTTTTCTACGCCTATAGAAAAAACTAAAATCACGAGCTTAGCCATAGGGCGTTTTGATGGTATGCATTTAGGACATTTTGAGCTTTTTAAGCATTTAGATGAAAATGGAGCTTTATTTATCATCACTAAAGAGGAAAAAGAAGCCTTAACACCTAAGGATTTTAGAGTAAATTTGGTTGATTTTCCTTTGATTTTTTGTGATTTTGAAAAAATCAAAGATTATAAAGGCGAGGATTTTTTAAAGCTTTTAAAGCAAGAATTTCCCAAACTAGAAAAAATCATTGTAGGTTATGATTTTAAATTTGGCAAAGAAAGAAAATGCAGTGCCAAAGACATACAAAGTCTTTGTGGTATAAACACCATCATCGTAGATGAGTTTAAAATTCAAAACAAAAGCGTTCATACAAGTATGATTAAAACCTTACTTAAAGAAGCTAAAGTTAAAGAAGCTAAAAATTTCCTAGGTAGGTTTTATACTATACGGGCAAATATCATCAAAGGGCAAGGCATAGGTGCCAAAGAGCTTTTTGCAACTTTAAATTTATACGCAAAAGACTTCTTTTTGCCTAAAGATGGTGTATATGCGACTTTGGTAAAGATTGAAAATAAAAGTTATCATAGTGTAAGTTTTATAGGTATAAGATCTACTGATGAAAATTTTGCTTTAGAAACGCATATTTTAGATGAAAATTTCACAAACACAAAAGCAATTTCAGTGGAGTTAAGCTTCATTGACTATATAAGAGCTAATGAGAAATTCAATGATTTAGCCTTATTAAAAACACAAATTAGTAAAGATATTAACAAAACAAAAGAAATTTTAGGAAAATTAAATGAAAGATGAAATTTTTAAAAAACCCTTAGAAAAACAATTTGAATTTGATAAAAGTGTAGCAAGTGTTTTCGATGATATGGTGTCAAGGTCTGTGCCTTTTTATATACAAAATTTAAAACTTATAGTCGAACTCATAGATCATTTCACGCCACAAAATGCAAGAATTTGTGATCTTGGTTGTTCTACGGCTAGTTTATTGCTTGCGCTTTATGAAAAAAGAAAAGATTTTCTTTTAAGCGGGGTTGATGAGGCTAATGCTATGCTAGAGATTGCTAAAAGTAAATGCCAAGCCTTTGGAGCTAGAGTGGAATTTCATCAAAAAAATTTAGATGATTTTGAGTTTTTTAAAAATGATGTTTTCATCGCCACCTACACTTTGCAGTTTATCCGCCCACCTAAAAGACAAGAATTGGTTGATAAAATCTATCAAAACCTAAATGAAAATGGTATGTTTGTGCTTAGCGAAAAAATTCTTTATGAAGATGTCAAAATAGCTAAAAAAATGATACAAATTTATGAGCAGTATAAACTAGAGCAAGGTTATAGTAAGCTAGAAATTTCAAGCAAACGAGAAGCTTTGGAAAATGTTCTCATACCTTATACTCAAAATGAAAACATAGCCATGCTTAAAAAAGCAGGATTTTATAAAGTAGAAAGTGTTTTTAAATGGGTAAATTTTGAAACTTTCATAGCCTTTAAGTGAGTATTATTAGCTATATATTCACTTTATTGCTATGTTTAAACTTTTTATAAACAACTTTAATATATAATTCCAAACTTCAAATCTTATTTTAATTTCCAAAAGGAGTTTTAATGTTAAATTTTATGG
>NZ_JAKMQV010000007.1:0-64694 GCF_025771745.1 Campylobacter sp. IFREMER_LSEM_CL2127 | reverse complement strand
ATTTAAAAAGGAAATGAAATTATAGCAATAAAAGCTTAAAGTTTTATTAATATAATTAGACATTTAAAGAAATTTGTTTTAGGGAAATAATGGAAGGAGTGTAGAATAATATAGAATAGGAGACATAAGAGGATAAAAAACTCCAAAAATTTTAGCAAGGCTTTTAAATTTTTGCATAAAACATATTTAACTATAAAGTTAAAACGCTTGTTTTGCCAAAATAATATATGATTTTAACCAAATAATTCCATAGCGTCTTTGTATGCACTGACCAACGAAGCTAAAGTAACAAAACCACCGATAATTAAAAAAATCATTTCGATTTTTTTTCTTTTATTCTCTTTTATTTTTTCCTTTTTATCTTCCTCTTGATTTTGTTCAATATGCAAAATATCAACAAGATTTTCTATCTGGATTTTAAGCTCTTGATGTTGTTCTAAAATATCGTAATATTGAAATATAATTTTCCATATTGCATGTTTTTGTTGGTAGTTATAGTGCACTGGATTACTAAAAAAATACTTTAGATTAAAAACATAAAAATCTTTTTTAATATCAATAACATCATGATAATTTTCTTCATCTATAATACTTGAAGTTAAATTCAAATAATACTCCATTTTCTCACGATAAGCCAAAGAAAGCGCAAACATAGTCATTATATCGTTAAATTTACTTTCACAATTATTAAATCTAGCCTGAAATAAAAAGCCTTTTTCTGAAAACACAACTTTAATATCTGGATTATCATAACAATTTGATTTATCTATTTTTAATGTAGAACTACCTCTTAATAGTTGCGATATTTTACCATCATTCATATTTTCATCGGTATATACAACTATATGATCTATCACACCTTTTTTAAATTGACAATACTCTTGACTTACCGAGACTCCATCTTTTATACATATAATACATATATCAAAAATTTTATATATTAATATTGTATCTTTGGCATACTTTTGATCTTCTATATTGGTGTAAATTTCTAAATTTTGAGTCAAAAAGGTATGAAAAAATCTTTTGTTCTTGTATCTTCTTTAAATTTATCCTTGCAAAAATTTTCAATAATTTTAACTTGATATATATTTACCATAGCATCTTCCTAGTTTTGTAATATTATAAATTTAATTTATGTTATAAATATGACTAAGATGAATCGCGAAACTTAAATACTTAAAAGAGTTTTAAATTAGTGGTGCGGATGAAAGGACTTGAACCTTCACGCATTGCTGCACCAGATCCTAAGTCTGGCGTGTCTGCCAATTTCACCACATCCGCAAAAGTGGTACGCTCAAGAGGATTCGAACCTCTGACCTACGGCTTAGAAGGCCGTTGCTCTATCCAGCTGAGCTATGAGCGCATAAAAATAAAAGTAACAATAGGCTTATGGTGCGCCCGATAGGAATCGAACCCATAACCTACAGATCCGAAGTCTGTCGCTCTATCCAGTTGAGCTACGAGCGCTGATGGGGTGAGTGATGGGAATCGAACCCACGACCCTCAGGACCACAATCTGATGCTCTAACCGACTGAGCTACACTCACCATTTATAAAAATGGTCGGGGTGAAAGGATTCGAACCTTCGGCCCCTTGGTCCCAAACCAAGTGCGCTAACCAGACTGCGCTACACCCCGATGTACAAAAATAAAGCGTTATTCTACATAAAAAAATATTAAAAGTCAAGATAAAAAAATATTTAGCATAAAAAATGCTAAATATTTTAAGAATTATTTGTTTGTTTTTTTTGCGAAATGATGTTTAAAATTTCTACTATCAAAGAAAAAGCCATAGCTGTATAAATATATGCCTTATCTATATGGATATCAAAACTTTCACATACTAAAACAAAGCCTATCATTACTAAAAATGCCAAAGCTAAGATTTTAATGCTTGGATATTTTTCTACAAAATCTGCAATTGGTTTAGAAGCAAAAAGCATAACTAAAACTGCAACAATAACAGCAATAATCATAATCTCTATATCTTGAGCAATGCCCACAGCAGTAATAACACTATCAAGAGAAAATACTATGTCTATCACAGCTATTTCAGCTACTACAACCCAAAGTTTATTGCTAATTTTTATATTGCTTTGACTTTCCTCTTGGTGCATTATACTTTCTTTAATTTCCTTAATTGACTTAACTATTAAAAACAACCCTCCAAGTAAAAGCACCAAATCCCTACCTGAAATTTCATTGCCTAATATACTAAATAAAGGCGCAACAAGCTTCATCACCCAAAATAAAGACAACAATAATAAAATTCTAGTAATCATCGCAAAAGCAAGACCTAGAATTCTACCCTTATCTCTATGTTCTGGTGGTAATTTAGAAACTAAAATCGCTAGAAAAATGATATTATCAATACCTAGTACAATCTCCAAAGCTGTAAGAGTAAGCAATACCACCCAAGCATCTACACTAAAAATCCATTCAAACATTTACTTTCCTTAAACAAAAGCGTAATTATAATGATGAAAAATTAATCATTTTCAAAAATTTTTACAATGGTTTCAGGTAAAAGTATATGTTCGAGCTGGTGAATTTTATCTTCAAATTCTTCAAAGCTTAACTTAGCTTTTTCAAACGCCTTTTGTGCAATGATTTTACCACCATCAAGCTCTTCATTAACCCAATGCACGCTAATGCCTGCTACTTTCATATCACTTTTATAGCTTTCTTTGATAGCATGAGCACCTTTAAATAAAGGAAGCAAAGAAGGATGAAGATTAATAGCTTTTATATTTTGAGTGAAAACAGGACTTAAAATTCGCATAAATCCTGCTAGGATAGTCAAATCTACTTGACTTTCTTTTATAATTTTTACTAATTCTGCATCAAATTCTTCTCTTGAAGTAATTTTTTCATGTTCTATGATTTTAGTTTCAAGACCATATTTTAAAGCTCTTTGTATGCCATAAGCTTCTTTTTTATTGCATACACACAAAACTACTTCAAAGGTATTTTTACCAAAAGTTTTTTTATGTAATTTTTCTAAAATATTTTCCAAATTACTTCCATTACCACTAAATAAAACTGCTAATTTTATAAGCATTTTAACCCCTTTATTAATTTTAAAGCATCAAAACTAATTTTATTTTTCTTATAATTTTTAGCTACTAAAGCATGAGCTAATACTGCATTTTTAGCAGCTTCTAAAGCATTAAATTTAGCTCCAAGTAAAGCTGCTATCATACCACTTAGCACATCCCCACTTCCACCTTTTGCCAAAGCCTCATTGCCACAGTTTACTACAAAAAGTTTTTCTTTTTGAGTGATGATGGGATTAGCCCCTTTTAACACCAAAGCGCATTGGAATTTAGAACTAAATTTTCTTGCACAAAAAAAGCGTTTGTTTTGAATTTCTTCTACACTTACATCCTCATTAAAACAAAGTTTTAAAAGCATAGAAAACTCTTTAGGATGAGGGGTTAAAACAACATCTTCTCTATTAAGATATGAAAGCAAATTTTCACTTTGAAAGCAATTTGCATCTAAGACTAAAGGAATGTTTTTTAATCTTTCGTCTTTTAAAATACTTAAATCATCAAGCCCCATGCCTATAGCAGCTGCATTTATTTTACCTTCAATATCATCTTTTAGCATAATCAAAGGCGAAAAGCTTTCTTTGGCCACTAAAGATACAAGCCCCGCTCCAAACTCTAAAGCACCAAGTCCAGCTAAAGCACCTGCGCTTTTATTGGCAAAAATATAAACATGACCAAAATCACCTTTATTTGAGCTAGCCTTTTTTGTAATGAGTTTTAAATCTTTTTTTTCTAGTAAAAAACTTGAAGTATTTTGCATATAAGGTTTTAAACCCAAATTCGCAATTTTAATTTTACCTACAAATTCTTTTGCAAAATCTTCTAATAAAATTTCTTTAATTACCCCCATGCAAAGAGTATAATCAGCCTTAAAACATAGCTCTTGTCCAAGCCCGCTAGGAATATCACAAGCTATTTTTAAAGCTTTGCTTTTAGTAATTTTTTTAAAAATTCTTTGTAAATTTTCATCTAAAGCTTTATTTAAACCACTCCCAAAAACACAATCAACTATAATGTCAAAATCTTTAAATTTAGGTTCTTTTTTTAAAAAATTAAAACCTACATTTTTTAAAATTTGCTCTTGCTTGATAAACATTGTATTTTTTTTATATGGCATAACATAGGCAAAAGCTTTTTTTAAGTGTCTAATGGCCACAAGTCCATCAGCTCCATTTCCACCAGTACCAAGCAAAAATAAAATTTTAGTATTTTTTATGTTTTTACTTTTTTTCTTAATCAAATTTGCAAGCTCTATGCCTGCATTTTCCATCATTAAAAACTCATCCAAACCTTTTTCAATAAGCTCTTTTTCATAAGAAATATTATCTTTAAACACTACTTTCATCGCCCATCTCACATTTTATAAGCTTTTGGGTTTTAGCGCCTAGCTCTTTAAGCTTTATCACTCTTGAAGCAATATTTCCACTTCCATGAGTAAGCTTTGTTTGCATATTATCTACATTTGTGTTTAATCTTTTGATGTTTTCTTTGATTTTTTCAAAATCATCTAAAACACCTGCAAATTTATCATGAAATTTGCCAAGCTCATCAAAAGCTTTTAGGATATTTTCATTACTTTGTATATTTTTCCATGAAATATTTATCGTATTTAGTGCCATAAAAAGAGTATTTGGTGTAGTTAAATAAACCTTTTTTTTGTAAGCATATTGATAAATTTCAAGATCTACATTTAAAATCAAATCTAAGATATTTTGATAAGGTATAAAAAGCAAAACAAACTCATAAGTGTGTTTATCATACTGCATATAAGGCTTTTTGGCTAACTCGTCAATCCTTGATTTTAGATTATAAGCCAAATCAAGGCAGGTATTTTGACTAATATCTTCAAAAGCAAAATCACTTGGTAAAGAAAATTTTGCATCTATGATTATACTTTTTTGTTTATCTAAAAATACTACCGCATCAGGAATATAGGTTTTACCCTCATCTTGAAATCTCTCTTGCAATTTATACTGCACGCCCTCTACCAAACCACTATTTTCTAAAACCGATTTTAGTTGCAATTCTGCAAAATTACCACGAATTTTTTTATCGCCCTTTAAAATTTTAGCTAACTTATCTGCATTTTCTGTCATATTTTGGCTAAATTTAAACATATTATCAATATGAGTTTTAAGACTAACTTCATTTGAATTTAGTCTTTCATTGTATTCTTTAACGCTTTTTTTCACAGGCAAGAAAATTTCTTCTAAGATTTTTTTTGTATCCTCATTAAGCATAAGTTTGTTTTGGTTTAAAATACTAGCATTTTGTTTTTGTAAATTTTGTTCTAATTCTTGTTTTAATTCTACTAAGCTTTGCTTGTATTTTTCTTCTAATTTTATTAAAGTTTGAGTATATTCTTCTTTTAAATTCGCACGCTCTTTTAAATGTATATTTAAAAGTTCTTGCTGGGTTTGTTCTTTTTGAGCTAATTTTGCTTCTAAAGCCTCATTTTTAGACAAATATAATATTTTTTCATCTAAAAGTTTGGAATTTTTTTCTATGAGTGTAGTTTTTTCAAACTCTAAATTAGCAAGTTGATTTTGCAAGGCTATATTGCTTTGGTTTAAAAACTCTAATTTTGCTTTTTCTTTTTGACTTTTAAACACGTACCATATAAAAGCTAAAATTACAACAACTAAAAAGGCTATCAAGATATTTTCCATTTTTAAGCCTTTGTTTTTTCAATAAGAAAATAAATATTTTTTTCATTACCTTCTTTAAATTGTTTCATTTGTGGTAAAAACTCTTTTACCAATGCTCTAAAATTTTTAAAACCAAAATTTTGAGGGATAAAATTTGCGTGTTTTCTATTCATATTGGTGCGAATTTGAGCATATTCAGCACGGCCTTTTTCTTCTATTAAGGCTTCTGTGATATTGATTAAATCTTTGATATATTCTTTAGTGCTTAATATTTTTTCTTTAGATTCATCTTGATCTAAATAAAAAAATTCACTAAAAGAATTCACATAAGATTTTACAGCTTGTTTTAAACCCATACCTATAACTTGCTTTTTGCCTTCTTTAAGTCTTTGGATTAAACTAGTATAATCACTATCACTTGAAACAATGACAAAAATATCAATATCTTTTTCATAAAAAAAACTCATAATCTCAGTGATTAAATACATATCACTTGAGTTTTTATTAGCTATAAAATTAAATTGTTGCATAGCAATGATAGAATATTGTGCGATTTGTTCTTTCCAATTTTGTATATTTTTTTGTGTCCAATCTCCATAAATTCGTTTTATAACAATTTCTCCATAATCAGAAGCGATATCAAAAATAGATTTTGCATATTTTGAAGGAATATTTTCTGCATCAATAAAGATCGCCACGCTTTTGTTATCCATTTTTTCTCCTATGTAGTTCTCATTCTAAAACTTAATGCTTTTAAAATATGAGTTTTTAAAATCAACTCGCTTTGCTCTAAATCTGCAATAGTTCTTGCTACTTTTATGGTTTTATTTACCCCTCTTTGAGAAAGATTATATGAATTTATAGCCTTTTGTAAAATTTCATTCGCAGTAGAATCTAAAATACAAAATTGCTTCAGTTGTTCATCATTTAATTTAGCATTAAATTCTTCTTGTTTTCTTTGCTTTTGAAATAAAAATCCTTTAAAAACCATTTCACTCATTTGTTCAGAGCTTAAACTTGTTTTATCTTCATGTGAAATCTCATCCATAGCTACATAAAGATCAATCCTATCTAAAATAGGAAATGAAATTTTATTTTTATATTTTTTAATTTCTATCTCTTGGCAACGACATACAAGACTTTTAGAAAATAAATTTCCACAAGGACAAGGATTTTGCGCACAAGCAAATAAAAATTTAGTTTCATAAATCACTTTGGTATTAACTCTTGAAATAAGAATTTTAAAATCCTCTAGCGGCTCTCTTAAACTTTCTATGATTTGTTTTGAAAAATGAGGAAACTCATCAAAAAACAAAACCCCTCCATTTGCAAGTGCTATTTCTCCTATCTTGGCATTTTTAGTTCCTCCACCAAAAATACTAGCCCTAGTGCTTGTATGATGAGGACTTCTAAAAACCCTACTAGCACTAAAATCATCATCTAAAGAGTTTAATGACTTATAGGCATTTTGGGCTAAAATTTCTTTCAAACTTTGTGGTGGCATGATGAAAGGAAGTCTTTTAGCACACATACTTTTACCACTACCTGGACTACCTTCAAATAAAATATTATGCATACCCAAAGCTGCTATTATACAAGCAAATTTAGCATTTTCTTGACCCTTAACTTCTTTAAAATCATAAGGATAAATAGAATTTTTTATATATTTTTGATTATTAATTTCTATGGCATTTTCAAACAAAGGATGAGCATTATTTATATGATAATTCTCATAATTTTTTTCTTTAAAAAAATCCATAGCTTGGGCTAAATTTTCCAAAGCATAGATTGTTAAGTTAGGTATCATCGAAGCTTTTTGTGCTATAGCTTTTGGTACTACTACTTTGGCATTTTGTACTTTTGCACTTAAAAAAAGTAAGATAGAAAATAAACTAGCAGTGCTTTTAATACTTCCATCTAAACCAAGTTCTCCAAAAACAAAAAAGTCATCTAAATTTTCTTTTTGAAATAAAATCAAAATCGCAATAGCCAAATCAAAATGAGAGCCATTTTTAGGGATATCTGATGGACTAAGATTGATAGTGATTTTTTGAGCTGGGAAATTGAAATTTTGACTTAGTAAAGTTGCCTTAACTCTTTCTGTGCTTTCTTTGATGGTAGAATTTGCAAGACCCACTATACTAAAACCTGGCAAACCTCTTGTGAAAGTTGATTCTACATCGATAATATCAAGCTCTGTAGAAAAACTTGCACATTTTAGTTTTTTCATTTGGTCTTTTTGGATTTTTTCTTAAAGTCTTTATCAAATTTTTGGCGTTTTAAAAAAGAAAGTTTTTCTATAAATAAATGCCCATCAAGATGATCAACTTCATGTTGAATAGCCACTGCTAAAAAATCATGTGCTTGCAAACTTTGTGGCTTGCCAAATCTATCTTGATAATCAAGTTGTATATTTTTATAGCGCATTACATCTTCATAAAAACCTGGTATGCTTAAACAACCCTCGTTACAAGAAATTTTTTCATCATCTAAAGGTGTTATAATAGGATTAATAATTTCTAAAAGAGTTTGCTTATTTTCTTTTTGCTCACCTTCTTCATCACCAATATCTACAAGCAAAGCTCTAATTGGCACATCAACTTGAATAGCAGCCAAGCCTACGCCCTTATTAGCTATCATTGTTTCATACATATCATCTAGAAGTATATGTAAATCTTTATCAAAATTTTCTACTTTTTTTGACTCTAAAAATAATCTTGGATTAGGATAGGTAATTATCTTTCTTATCATTTTTCTTTTTCCACTATTATAAAGGGTTCTAAATTTTTTCCTGAATCTTTTAAAGCTTCAATACATTTTTCTATTAATTCTTCACCCTTGCTATCTTGATTAACAGCACTTATAGCCACTTCAACATCTACATCTATTTCTTTATCTGCTAGGAAAAAATTTGAATTTTCTAAAGATTCTAAAATTTTATTACATATTTCTTGTGCTTTTTCTAAATTTGTATGAGAAATCATCATAGCAAAAATATTGTTTCCACAATGGGCTACTACATCGCTTGAAGAGACATTTTTACTAAAAATTCTACACACACCTTTTAAAAAAGCATTTTTTTCTTTTTGAGTATAAGTTTGCTCAAGAATTTCTTCTTTTACTCTAAAAAATATTAAGGAAGTATGATAATTATATTTTGCATTACTTTCAATGCTTTTTTCTAAATTTTCTAAAAAATATTTTTTATTATAAACTCCAAATTTAGAGTCAAAATCACTTTGCTCTTCTATATGTTTATAAGTTTGTCTAACCTCATCAAAACTTTCTTTAATCTCATCTGAATATTTATCTAAAATACTAGAAAATCTTGAAAGATCTGCTTCAAGAGCGTGAATTACATTAGAAACAGCTAAATTTCCTGTACTAATAGCAAGTTCTGAATTACGTCTTCTTAACATATCTTTAACTGTTTCAAGATGTCTATAAATCATAGCAATGTATTGCAATAATGCCGAAGTAGAACTAAAACTTTTTTTGATTTCTTGTTCTATATTTGCACGTTTGATACCATCATCGTTTTGCTCAAATTCCATAATCTCGCTAACTTTTTTCTTAAAAGCTACCGGACGTTCTTCAAGCATTTTTTGAAAATAAACTCCATAATTAGTTGGTGTTGGAGGTACATTATCTTTTACAAGCTCAGTCAAAATAGACTTTGCAAATTTTTCAAATTCACCTCCACTAATTTTTTGAATTTTTGGAGCTTCTTTGGCTGGAGTTGGATCGCTACTTAAATTTAAATCAGCAAATAAATCATCATCTAACATTGCTATGCTTTTCCTTATTTAAAACTTTTTTCCAAAACCTTATCGATTAAGCCATATTCCTTAGCTTCTACAGCACTCATAAAAAAGTCTCTATCAGTGTCTTTTTCTATTTTAGAGAGTTTTTGTTTGGTGTTTTTAGCCAAAATATCATTTAAAATCGCTTTTAATCTTAGAATTTCTTTTGCTTGAATTTCTATATCAGTTGCTTGCCCTCTTGCTCCACCTAATGGTTGATGGATCATAATTCTTGAATTTGGCAGAGCAAATCTTTTCCCTGGAGCACCACAACTAAGCAAAAATGCACCCATTGAAGCAGCTTGACCAATACAAATAGTACTTACATCAGCTTTAATATAATTCATCGTATCATAAATACTAAATCCACTGGTTACAACCCCACCTGGTGAGTTAATATAAAGATAAATATCTTTTTGAGGATCTTCAGCCTCTAAAAACAAAAGCTGAGCTACAATAGAAGCAGCAAGATCATCATTGATCTCGCCACTTAACATGATAATTCTATCTTTTAAAAGTCTTGAATAAATATCATAACTTCTTTCGCCCCTGCTTGTTTTTTCAACCACATAAGGTATGTATGAGCTCATTATTTTTCACTTTCTTTTTCAGTTTTCTTTTTGTCATTTTTTTTGAAAATATCAGCAAAAAGTTTTTCTTCGATTAAAGACATTTTAATAGCAGGCAATGCACCTTGTTTTTTGTAATTATCTAAATGTTCTTGCGGGTTAAAACCATATCTATAAGCTTCAAAATAAATCGCTTGGATTAATTCTTGATCGCTTACTGTAACATTTCTAAGTTTTGCTAGCTCGTCTATAATGAAAGTTAATTTTACGCTTTTTTGTGCATCTTCTTTAAAACTTTCTCTTTTTTCTTTATATTTAGCCTCATCTTTAAATTCTTTTAATTCTTCTTCGCTTAAAGTTCTCAAAGAGCTTCTAAATTGCATATCTGTTTCTTGCTCTACTATATTTCTTGGTAAAACAAAGTCAAACTTAGCTACCAAAGCTTCTGCAAATTGATTTTTAAGCTCATCGTTGATAAGTTTAAAGATTTTTTCATTTTTTAGTTGTTCTTTTAATTTTGCATCTAATTTTTCAACACTTGGTTCTTTTTCTTCAGGTAACAAGCTTTTTAAAAGCTCTTCATTTAACTCAGGTAATTTAAGTTCTTGAATTTCGTGAATTTTTACTTTAAATACCGCATCTTTTCCTGCTAAATGCGCTGCGCCATATTCTTTTGGAAAAGTTACATTAATATCTTTTTCCTCACCTGCTTTTAAACCAATCATACCTTCTTCAAATCCTGGTATGAATTGTTTTGAACCAATTTCTAAAACATAATTTTGAGCTTTTCCGCCATCAAATGCTTTACCATCAACAAAACCTTCAAAATCAAATTTAGCAAAATCGCCTTCTTTTAAAGCTCTTGCTTCTTTAATCGCTTCAGGAGTAGCAAATCTTTTTAATAATTCTTCTTTTTTTGCATCAATTTCTTTTTGAGTTACTTTTGGTGTATTATAAGTTGGAATTAGTTCTTCATATCCATCTAATTTTACTTCTGGTCTAAAAGATAATACCATTTGAGCCTCAATAGCACCATCTTTTCTATCAAATTTTTCAAAATATGGCTCACCTACTAAATCTTTAGTCTCTTTTTGAACTTCTTTTAAAGCACCATCTACAGCATTTCTTAAAAGATCTTGCTCCGCATCTCTTGTAAGCTCTTTTTCATATCTTTTAAGTATAGCAGCAACAGGAACTTTTCCTGCTCTAAAACCATCCATTTTCATAGTTTTAGACGCTTTTTTAGCTAATTTTTCAACTTCTGCTTTAATAGCTCCTTGAGCAATTTTCACAGTAGCATTTGCATTTGCAAAATCAATTAGTTTTGCTGTAACTTCCATAATATTTTCCCTTTTTAAATAAAATTTTTTGATAATATACCAAAATTTTCCTTATCACTTTATATAAAAATAAAAATATGTTAAAATTTTAATTTTTGATGGAGAAAAAATGCAAGAAAAATTTGAACAATCAGTAAAAAATATGTTAGAAATTATCGGAGAAAATCCACAAAGAGAAGGACTTTTAAAAACTCCTACTAGAGTTTTTAAGGCTTTTGAATTTTTAAATAGCGGTTATAAACAAGATCCAAAACAAATACTAAATGATGCCTTATTTGAAAGTTCAAACAATGAAATGGTTTTAGTAAGAGATATAGAATTTTATAGTCTTTGTGAACATCATCTTTTGCCTTTTTTTGGGCGCGTGCATGTTGCGTATATACCAGATAAAAAAGTCGTAGGACTTAGTAAAATTCCACGCCTTGTAGAAGTTTTTGCAAGACGCTTACAAATTCAAGAACAACTCACAGAACAAATCGCAGAAGCATTAATGGAACATGTAGGTGCAAAAGGCGTTGGGGTAGTTATTGAAGCAAGACATATGTGTGTTGAAATGCGTGGGGTGCAAAAGGCAAATTCTACTACTAGCACTTCAGCATTAAGAGGTAGCTTTTTAAAAAGTGAAAAAACAAGAAAAGAATTTTTTACCTTAATTAACTCAGCAAAACAGGTTAGATTTTAATGGGTTTAGAAAAACTTCGTAGCAAAATTGCTTCACAAAATCTTGCTAGTGTTTTTGGACAAATTACTAAAATTTCAAGTACTAGTATAGAAATAAATGGCTTAAAAACTAGCATAGGTGATATTATTAAAATAGTTTCTAGTGAAGATGAGAGTAAAGAAGCTATGGCTATGGTAGTAGAAGTAGATGAGAATTTAAGTTATTTAAGTCCTTTTGGTTTTGTGGAAGGTTTTAAAATAGGCGATCGTGCTTTTATTAATGATGCGGGTATGCAAATAGGAGTTAGTGATGAACTTTTAGGAAGGGTGGTTGATCCTTTTATGCGACCAAAAGATGGTAAAGGACCTATTGAGGCAAGTAAATTTATGCCTATTATGCGAGCACCTATTGATGCAATGAAACGAAGTTTGATAGAGGAAGTTTTTCCAGTAGGTGTTAAAACAATAGATGCACTTTTAACTTGTGGGGTAGGACAAAAGCTTGGGATTTTTGCAGGAAGTGGGGTAGGAAAATCAACCCTTATGGGTATGATAGTAAAAAATTCCAAAGCTCCTATTAAAGTGATAGCTTTAATAGGGGAGCGTGGTAGAGAAATTCCTGAGTTTATACAAAAAAATCTTGGTGGTAAACTTGATGATACTGTCATAATCGTTGCAACAAGTGATGATAGCGCGCTGATGAGAAAATACGGAGCATTTTGCGCTATGAGTGTGGCTGAGTATTTTAAAGAACAAGGTAAAGATGTGTTATTTATCATGGACAGTGTAACGCGTTTTGCTATGGCTCAAAGAGAAATAGGCCTAGCTCTAGGTGAACCACCTACGACAAAAGGCTATCCGCCAAGCGTTTTAAGTCTTTTACCTCAGCTTATGGAGCGCGCAGGAAAAGAAGAAGGTAAAGGCACTATAACGGCTTTTTTTACCGTGTTAGTTGATGGAGATGATATGAGTGATCCAATAGCTGATCAAAGTAGATCTATCCTAGATGGCCATATAGTACTTAGTCGCGAACTTACTGACTTTGGAATTTATCCGCCTATAAATATACAAAATTCAGCCTCAAGGGTTATGGGGGATATTATTAGCGATGAACACAAACTAGCTGCTAGAAAATTTAAGCGTTTAAATTCCTTACTTAAAGAAAATGAAGTTTTACTTAGAATTGGTGCTTATCAAAAAGGTACCGATAAAGAACTCGATCAAGCCATTGCTAAAAAAGACTTTATGCAACAATTTTTAAGTCAAAATCCTGAAGAAAGTTTTGAATTTGAAGATACTATCAATATGCTAAAGATGATTGATATGCAATAATTGGAATGATTTTTGCTTTTTTTATGATAAAAAGTCATGGAAAAAGGATGGATCATGTCAAATATAGCTTTTTTAGATCATCAACAAAGCTTGGGTTTAAAATACACCGATATTTGTCAAAATATTTTTGAAAGAGAAATCTTTACACATATGTTTTTAGAGTGTGTAAGCTTTGTTTTACTAGAAGATAAAGCTAAGTTAAAATACTTAAAGATTATTAATTCAAAAGAAGAATTTATCGTTGAATTTAAAATTAATAATCAAAAAAAATCATTTATTATCAATGATAAAAAAATACTAAATGCAGAATTTAGTGCAAAAAGAATAACTCAAGATGAATATGAAAGAGAAATCGCTAGAATTTATCAAATAGAAAGATATTTAAAAACACAAAGCAATCTTCAAAATTTTTCTAGCGAAATTAACACTACCATGAAAAATCTTTTTAAAGATATGGATGAGTTTAAAAACTATATCGATATACTTGAAGCAAAAGAAAACACTCACAATCATTACTTATCAAAAATTTATAATATAGCTTAATATTAACCAAACTTTGCCGATAATACTACTAATCCAAACAAAAGGAGTATGTTATGGGCGAAGTTACTAACAACCAAGCAAGTTTAATGCTTAACATTGCAACTACTATGATGAAAAAAACCATAGAAGCCAATGAAAATGCAGTAATGCAAGTACTTGAAGGCGTAAATGCAAACCCTGCTCCAACTACTACTCCTAGCACTAGTTCAGGATTGCTTGACATTTACGCTTAATTTTTCTCTTCGATTCAAAAATTTTGGCATAGCTTTTGCTTTTTTAAGGCTAAGCAATATTTTTGAAGAGAAGAGTTATGTTTGTAAATTCTAATGTCAATCCGTATCAGAATTTTGCAAATTATCCTTTTGCAAAGACTGAACATGCGGAAGAAAAAAAAGAAAATACCAATATTAAAAGTGATTTACTTGATATAAAAGGTTCTAATTTAGATTATGAAGTAAGCTATGCAAGCGAGTTTGGTTTTAGAATCAACGAGCAAGGTTTTTTTGAAAAAGATCTTAATAAAACGGCTGCTTTGCCTCTTGATTATGATATTAATATAAAAAGTATAAGAGAAATTTCAAAACAACTTATAAAGCTTGATGAAAATTTAAACTATAACAAAATAGACTTACCAAGACTTTTAAACACTTATCATAATACACTAAAAACCATCAATCATGAATTTCAAAAAAATGATAATAGTTTTTTAAGTAAAGCACAAATTTCAGAATTAAATCAAGGTTATAGCTATACTTATGAAGGAAAAATTTTAAAAGTTTATGAAAATGCCAAAAGTTTACAAAATGCAAAAGAAGCAAATAAAAATCTAAATACCTTAATGCTTGATAACAAAATAGGAGACTTTGCATTCAATGCGAGCATTGAAAACACGGCTAGTAATCCTATCATAAGACCTTATCTAAACCGACAAGGCGAAGTTTCTAAAAGTGGATTATTGCTTAATTATATTTATCATGATTTAAAAGAACAAAATAATCAAAAGGCTAATTTCTTTTTAACTCCTATTGAGTTAGATATGTCTTCTAATGTAAATTTTCAAAAACTCATGAGAGGTCAAATGAGCATGCAAGATTATCTAAGTGAAAACAATAAAGAAAAAATGAGTTTTGATTTATATTTATATATCAATGGAGTAGATAAAAACAACACCACAGAAGATAAACTTTCAGTTTTCTTTCAACAATACATTAACTATCAACACAGTATCAACATGCAAGAATTTGCTAATTCAAGTTCTATTTATAGTCTTTATAGTGAGCAAATTAGCAAAGATTTTGAAGCTTTAAAAAAAGAGTTTAATCAAAATGATTCTAATATCGATCTTGAAAAAATTAATACTCAAAAAGAACTTTTAGATACTCAATTTTTAGAAAATCGCAAAAGACAAGCAAGCATTAATAAAATTTTACACTCATATTTAAATGCAATGGCTTAACTTGTGCTAAAATAATAAAAAATTTTACACAAGTTAAATCCATTTAGTTTAATGTTAAATTTAACATTTTAGTGTATATTAACAAAAAAGATAAAAATTATCCTAATTAAAGGAGTGTAATTTTGAAAGTATATTTAGATAATAATGCAACAACACAACTTGCACCAGAAGCTTATGAGCTTATGAAACCTTTTTTAAAAGAACATTATGGTAATCCAAACAGCCTTCATCAATGGGGTAGTGCAACTCACCCTGCTTTAAAAGAAGCTATGGATAAACTTTATGCAGGACTTGGGGCAAGCGATTTAGATGACATCATTATCACTTCCTGTGCCACAGAGAGTATCAACTGGGTATTAAAAGGTGTGTATTTTGATAGAATTTTAAATAGCGATAGAAATGAAGTAATTATTTCTAGTGTAGAACATCCTGCAGTAGCAGCTAGTGCTATGTTTTTAAAATCTTTAGGAGTAAAAGTCATAGAACTTGGCGTTGATCATGAGGGTGTTTCTAGTGTAAAAGATCTAAAAGAAGCTATTTCAGATAAAACTGCCCTAGTAAGCATTATGTGGGCAAATAATGAAACTGGTATGATTTTTCCTATAGAAGAAATGGCTCAAATTACTCATGAATATGGAGCATTATTTCATACTGATGCAACTCAAGCTGTTGGTAAAATCAAGGTTAATTTTGCAAAAGCTGGGGTTGATTTTGCTTCATTTTCTGCACATAAATTCCATGGTCCAAAAGGTGTAGGTGGACTTTATATTAAAAAAGATATAGAATTAACTCCGCTTTTACATGGTGGTGAGCATATGGGTGGTAGAAGAAGCGGAACTTTAAATGTACCATATATTATAGCAATGGCAGAAGCTTTAAGAATTGCAAATACTATGCTTGATTTTGAAAACTCACACATTAGAAGATTAAGAGATAAATTAGAAGATTTAATTTTAGCTATGCCTGATACAAGTGTAGTTGGAGATAGATCAAGAAGGGTTCCTAATACCATCTTAGCAAGCATTAAAGGCGTAGAAGGCGAGGCTATGCTTTGGGATTTAAACAAAAATGGTATAGCAGCAAGCACCGGTTCAGCCTGTGCTAGCGAAGCACTTGAGAGCAATCCTATCATGGAGGCAATTGGTGCTGAAAACGATTTAGCTCATACTGCCCTAAGACTTTCTTTATCAAGATTTAACACAGAAGATGAAATTGATTATGCAGCAGAGCAAATAAAAAAAGCAACGCAAAGACTTAGAGCAATCTCAAGTACTTATGCATATAAGCCTGAAAATATTTAAAGGATAAAAAATGGCAAAGAATAATTTAATTGGCGGATCAATTTGGGATGAGTATTCTCAAAAAGTGCAAGATAGAATGAACAACCCTCAACATATGGGCGAATTCACACAAGAAGATGCACAAAAAGCAAATGCAAAACTTATTGTTGCAGATTTTGGAGCTGAAAGCTGTGGTGATGCGGTTAGGCTTTATTGGTTGGTAGATGAAAAAACTGATAAAATCATTGATGCTAAATTTAAAAGCTTTGGCTGTGGTACAGCGATAGCAAGTAGTGATACTATGGTTGATCTTTGTATAGGTAAAACCGTAGATGAGGCTGTAAAAATTACAAATTTAGATGTTGAATTTGCTATGAGAGATAACCCTGAAACTCCTGCAGTTCCACCGCAAAAAATGCACTGCTCAGTTATGGCTTATGATGTTATCAAACAAGCTGCAGCGCATTATAAAGGTGTTAATCCTGAGGATTTTGAAGATCAAATCATAGTTTGTGAGTGTGCTAGGGTAAGCCTTGGAACTATCAAAGAAGTAATCAAACTAAATGATTTACATACAGTAGAAGAAATCACGCAATTTACTAAAGCAGGTGCTTTTTGTAAATCTTGTGTTAAGCCTGGAGGGCATGAGAAAAAAGATTATTATCTTGTAGATATTTTAGCTGAAACTAGGGCTGAAATGGAAAGAGAAAAGCTAAAAGATCAAAGCAAAACAGATATTGCTTTTGATGATATGACCATGGTTAAACAACTAAAAGCAGTAGAGGCTGTTTTAGATAGCGATGTGCGTCCTATGTTACACGGTGATGGTGGAGATTTGGAAGTAATCGATATCCAAAAAAGTGAAAATAAAAATATAGATATATATATACGTTATCTTGGAGCATGTAGCGGCTGTTCAAGTGGGAGTGGTGCAACCTTATATGCTATAGAAAATATCTTACAAGAAGAACTTAGTCCAAATATACGCGTTATACCTGTTTAAGCAGTTTTTCTGCTTAAACTTTAAATTTCAAGCCTTTTTATGTTAAAATAACACGTTAATAAAAATTTAAAAAGGCTATTTATGCAAAGACTTCAAACCTTTGTTAAAAGTGAAACTTTTCCTGGTGTTTTACTAATATTTTTTACCGTACTTGCACTCATTTTACAAAATAGTTCTTTAACGGATCAATATACTAACTTTTTAAATATTCCTTTTGGCTTTCAAGCTGGAAGTTTAGAAATTTTCAAACCTTTACTTTTATGGATTAATGATGGACTTATTGCAATCTTTTTCTTTGCCATAGGACTTGAATTAAAATATGAAGTAACAAGAGGGCAACTCAATAGCATAAAGGCTATGTCTTTACCTGTATTTGCTGCACTTGGCGGTATGATAGTGCCTGCTTTGATTTTTGCGTTTTTTAACTATAAGGATCCTTTTGCTTTGCAAGGTTGGGCTATACCAACGGCTACTGATGTAGCTTTTGCGGTTGGTATTTTAATGCTTTTAGGCAAAAGAGTACCTACTTCTTTAAAATTATTCTTACTTTCTTTAGCTATTTTTGATGATTTAGGCGCGATTATTGTAATTGCTTTATTTTATACAAGCGAACTTTCAGTTTTTGCTATGATTGCTGCTTTGGTGTGTATTCTAGCGCTTTATTTGCTAAATCACTTCCATGTTACCAAAAAATCTTTTTATATCATCATAGCTATAGTATTTTGGATAAGCATGTTAAAAAGTGGGGTGCATGCAACTTTGGCAGGTGTGATTACTGCTTTATTTATACCACTTCAAACAAAAAGTGGTGAGTCTTTTTTAAAAGAAATAGAACACGACTTAGCACCTTGGGTGAGTTATTTCATCTTGCCTATTTTTGCTTTTGCAAATGCGGGAGTTGATTTAAAAGATATGGATCCAAGCTTTATGTTTTCTTCGGTTAGCTTAGGTATTATTTTAGGATTATTTTTGGGAAAACAAATTGGAGTATTTTTATTTTCATATATTAGTATAAAACTAGGACTAGCAAAACTTCCACAAAATGTTAATTTCAAACAACTTTACGGGGTTTGTATACTCACAGGTATAGGTTTTACTATGAGCTTTTTTATAGATGGCCTAGCTTATCAAAATAGTGATATTTTTGCATATTCAGACAAACTTGCAATTTTAGTAGCTTCATTATTAAGCGCTATAGTTGGATATGTTTACTTAAAACTTATTTATAGTTTTAAAAAATGAAATTAAGAAGTTTCCAAAACTTTTTATCACTTGAAATTTTAGGAGGATTGTTGCTTTTATTAGCAACGATCTTTGCCTTGCTACTTAAAAATAGTCCTTATGGACAACACTATATGGATTTTTTAAGTGTAGAAATAGGTGTAAAAGTAGGTGCTTGGGAACTTTTTAAGCCTTCTTTATTGTGGATTAATGATGGTCTTATTGCAATCTTTTTCTTTGCCATAGGACTTGAATTAAAAAAAGAATTTGTTCAAGGAGAGTTTAAAACTCTTAGTAATATTACCCTACCCTTAATGGCTGCTATAGGCGGTATAGTTGTGCCTGCTTTGATATTTTGTGCTATCAATTTTAACGATGCTTATGTTTTAAAAGGTTGGGCTATACCTACTGCAACTGATACTGCATTTGCCCTAGTTATACTTACAATGCTAAAACAACGCATACCAAGTTCTTTAAAAATATTCTTAGTATCTTTAGCGATTTTTGATGATGTAGGGGCTATTTTAATCATTGCTATTTTTTATACAGGAGAGCTTTCAACTTTAGCTTTTTTTGTTGCCTTTTGCTGTATTGTGGGTTTGTTTTTACTTAATCGTTTGAGCAATGAAAGAAAATCATTTTATTATATACTTGGAGCATTGCTTTGGCTTAGTGTATTAAAAAGTGGAGTGCATGCAACTTTAGCAGGTATCATCACAGCTTTATTTATACCTGTATTTACAAAAAACAACCATGCTTTATTAGAGGAAATCGAGCATGGTTTAAAATTTTGGATAGCTTTTATAATACTACCACTTTTTGCTTTTGCCAATGCAGGGGTTGATCTTTCAAAAATTGAAGTACATATGCTATTTAGCGGTGTAAGTGTAGGGATTTTCTTAGGCTTGTTTGTTGGAAAACAACTAGGTGTATTTGGCTTTGCTTATATGGCAATTAAATTTAAACTTGCAAAACTGCCAAAAGATGCTAATTTTAAACAACTCTATGGAGTTTGCATACTCACAGGCATAGGTTTTACCATGAGCTTTTTTATAGACGCCCTTGCCTATGAAGTAAGTGATATATTTAATTTTGTGGATAATTTTGCTATTTTACTAGCTTCCTTAGCTTCAGGTGTATTTGGCTATTTTTATCTGCGCTTTGTAAAATAATTAAGTTTTTTTTAAATTAAATAAGATATAATTTCATTTCTTATTTAATATTTGGCCCATTCGTCTAGCGGTTAGGACATCGCCCTTTCACGGCGGTAACACGAGTTCGAGTCTCGTATGGGTCACCACTTTTTAAATTCTAATTACAAAAATATCAAAAATAGCAATTTTCCATAACTAAACTTAATTTATAACCAATACATCAAATAAATATTCTAAAAGTAAAAAATATAAATAAATTTACCTACTAACAAGCTTGTAAGATTTTATGAAAATACTATGGATAATAAGGCTTATCCTTTAAGAATTTATAAGATAGAATTTTAACTTTCTTTATTTTCTCCATCTTTAAAAGAAAATATAGGCAAACTTAAACCATAATATATCGCCAAAAGTCTTGCTATGGTTCCTACAATCAATGAAGCAAGAATTACCCATAACTCATCTACGCCCAAAATATACAATATATAATACAAAGCCCCTGTTAATATAGCAACACCCGCATAAATTTCTTTTTGAAATACAAGTGGTATCCTAGCACACAATATATCTCTTAATATCCCACCAAATACACCAGTAATTACAGCTGAACTCACAGCCACTATAAAACCATACCCCATTTGTATTGCAATTTGTGCACCTAAAACACTAAAAACAACCAAACCTATAGCATCTAAAATCAAAAAAAGTTTTTCAAGCCTTATAACATATTTGGCAATTTTTGTTGTAATCATAGCTGCAACACAAATTAAAATCACATACTCAGGAGTTTTAATCCAAGTTAGCGGATGATGATCAAGCAAAATATCTCTAATAGAACCTCCGCCAATAGCTGTTACCAAAGCTATAAATATCACTCCAAAAAGATCCATTTTATGTCTTCCCGCAGCAATAGCTCCTGTCATTGCATCAACAGTAATTCCGATAATATAAAGTATAGTTAAAAGCATAATGAGTTTTCAAAAAACCCTTGTTAAAACAAGGGTTAATTTTTACTTACGATATCAATGATATTTTGAGCTACTTTTTTAGCAATAGGCTCAACAAATTCAGCAGGAGAAGTAAATCCTACGCAAGAGCAATTAATCTCACCTAAAACATATTTATCTTTACCATTTTCATCTGTATCTAAGATAAAATCAGCAGTCCAAATCAAAGGAATATCATAATTTCCAAGTTTTGAACGAATTTCAGGTAAGGTTGCTAAAAACCAATCAACCAATCCTTGCCAATCTTTTGGCTCATCATATCTATATTTTGCACCTGAAAAAAGTGTTGCAGAGAATGCATCAGCACCTTCTGCAGGCTTTTTATGCACAACATAAATTGGAGTATGATAAAGCATTAAAATTCTAATTTCACCTTCTTTAATACGCGGTAAGAAAGTCATATCTACAAGCATACCATTATCACCTATAATGTATTGCTCACAAAAATCCATAAACTCACCAAGCTCTCTTTCTTCTGTGTGATTATCTTTTGCTTCTGTGCATTTGATTTTTGCATTTAATGGCACACTTGTCGCCCCCGCTGGTAACTCATCTATCAATCTCACACGCCAAATTCCCTCACCCGTTGAACCACGATTTTGTTTTAAAACCCTCTCACCCTTTGCTAAAGTTTTTGGAAAACTTTCTTTAAAAGTTTTGATATCATAATACGCATAAGTATCTTCAGGTACTAAAGCCGTTTTATTAAGCTTGGTAAGCGCATCTTTAGCGCCATATCCTATCATCGCATCAGGATGAGGCATACCTATAACACCATTTGCACAAAGTTTTCTAAGCATATCAAAATACTCGTTTTCTTCTTTTAAATTTCCAGGATTAATTCTAGAAACATAAGCATCAGCATTGTTTTTTACATATTCATAAATTTCATCTTTTTTTTCTACTTCAAAAAAGATAACCTCAGCATTCCAACCTTGTTCTTTTAAGGCATTTACCATAGGCATAGTATCTTTTCTATGGCCATCTTCACCTTTATCGCTACCACCTCTAACTTCAAAAAACACAATATTTTTTTTCATATTTCTCCCTTTTTAAAGATATTTTATCATCATATCTAAATAAGTATTAAATTTTTATTTGTTTTTTCCATAAACTCGTTGTAAATTTTGCAAATTTGAGCTTGCATTTAAAAGCAAAGCATCAGCCATGCAAATTGCTACCATAGCATTTACCACAACACTACCTCTTATACCCACACAAGGATCATGTCTGCCTTGTAACTCGTGTATAATATTTTCTCCTTGAGTATTTTGCGTTTGTTGGGGTAAAAATATAGAAGGAGTTGGCTTAAAATATGTTTTTATATCGATAAAGTCCCCGTTAGAAATTCCGCCTAAGATCCCACCGCTATGATTGCTTAAAAACACCCCATCTTTCAACTCATCATTATTTTGGCTTCCATACATATAACTACTTTGAAAACCGCTTCCTATTTCTATAGCCTTAACTGCATTTACCCCCATAATCGCATGAGCAAGTTTAGAATCAAGCTTATCATACAAAGGCTCGCCTAAGCCTTTGATAGGGTTTTTCACTCTAGTAAAAACTCTAGCACCTATGCTGTTTTTTGCCTTTTTAGCTTTTAAAATTTCATCTTTAAAACTTTGCTCTAAATTTTTATCTAAAGCATAAACTTCACTATTTTTAGCATAATCAAAATCAAACTCATCATTACTAAGTTTGCTATCAATATTTCCTATTCCAAAAACCCCGCTCATTATCTCTATATCAAATTCTTTTAAAAGCATTTGTGCCACAGCACCTGCTGCTGCTCTTGCTACACTTTCTCTAGCACTAGCTCTTCCACCGCCTCTATAATCTCTAATGCCATATTTATGATAATAAGTAAAATCAGCATGTGCAGGACGAAATACATCTTTTTCATAATCTTTTGAGCGTGTATTTTCATTATACACCAAAACACTTATAGGAGTTCCTGTTGTATAACCCTCAAAAACCCCACTTAAAACTTGAGCTTTATCTTCTTCTTTTCTAGGAGTGCTAAATTTATTTTGACCTGGCTTTCTTTTATCTAGCATTTCTTGTAAAAAATCAAAATCAAACTTCACCCCTGCTGGCATACCATCTATTATACAACCTATAGCTTGACCATGAGATTCGCCAAAGCTTGTAAATTTAAATCTTACTCCAAAGCTATTCATAGTTTTCCTAATTTCTCAAGTGCGATTTTAGCACATTGTTGTTGGGCTTCTTTTTTACTACCTGCTGTAGATCTTGCTACTTCTATGCCTTGAATTTTCACTGCGATTTCAAATTGCTTTTTATGATCAGGCCCAAAAGCCTTTACTACAATATACTCAGGTGTGCCTGCCATATTTGCCTGCGTAATTTCTTGAAGTCTTGTTTTATAGTCTTTAAACAAACTTTTTGTATCAATATGCGGATAAACTTCATTAAGCAAATTTAATGCTATATTTTTAGTTTTTTCAAAACCTATTTCTAAATACAAAGCCCCCATTAGTGCTTCAAAAGCATCAGAAAGTATGGAAGGTTTATTGCGTCCATCGTTATTTTCTTCTGCAATAGACATAAAAACACATGCTCCAAGATCAAGTTTTTGCGCTAAAGTTGCAAAAGATTTTTCATTCACCAAAGCCGCTCTAAGTTTAGAAAGATTTCCTTCTGAGTCTTTTTGAAATTTAAAAAACAAAAACTCCCCTACTACTAAATCCATCACAGCATCACCCAAAAACTCTAATCTTTCGTTATTATAAGGCTTTTTGTAACTTTTATGCGTCAAAGCTTCGATGAGTAATTGCTCATTTTTAAAATGATAATTTAATCTTTCTTGGAGTTTTTTAAGCATTTATTGACCTTTCTTCTTGGAGCTTTAAGGCTGCATTTCTTGCTAGCTCATCACAACGCTCATTTAATTCATGGCCATTGTGCGCTTTGACCCAAAAAGCAGTTATTTTATGATCTTTAGCTACATTTAAATACTCTTTCCAAAGATCAATATTTTTTTTACCCTTAAAATCTTTTTTTACCCAACCTTCAAGCCATTCATTAATACTTTGTACCATTAAATTTGAATCTGTGTATAACTTTACCTCACATGGTTCTTTTAAAGCTTTTAAAGCCTCTATAATAGCCATTAATTCCATGCGGTTGTTTGTTGTATTCTCACACGCCCCACTTTGTTCTTTTTGATGATTTTTATAAGTTAAAACATAAGCCCACCCTCCAAAGCCAGGGTTGTTTAAGCAAGAACCATCAGTATAAATTTCAATATTTTTCAAGCTTTTACCTCATAATAAATCTCACATTTTCCAAATTCATAACAAAATGGACAATGATAAAAAAACAAAGGACTTTGATTTTTACAATTATTACATACATAAGTAAAGCTAAGATTTGCACTTAGCTCATTATCGTTTAAAATTTTTAAAATTTTTAGTTTATGATTTTTGATAGGAATAGCTTTTGTGCTTAAATTTTTTGCATAAAAAAACTCATGGTATTTTTCATCTTCAAGATTAAGCGGACTTTTGCATTCATTAAGCAAATCAATGACATTTTCAAATTGGGGCATTTGAGTAAGTTTATCTTTATAATGCAAAAAGCAAAGTCTTAAAATATACTCATTATCCTTGCTCAAAGCTAAAATTTCTTTTAGTTTTTGTTCTTGCTCTTTAGAACTTACTTGAATTTTTAAAGCTTTTATCAAGGCTTTTTCTGCATATATATTTTCTCCTAACTCAAACAAACACTCTAAAACATCTAAAACCTTGTCATAATCTTTGAGTTTTAAATAAACAATTTTTAAAAGTTTTAAGCTTTCTTTATTGCGTGCTTTAATTTTTAAGGCATTTAACAAAGCTTCTACACTACGCTCTAAAAATCCTGCTTTTAAATAAACTTGTGCTAGTGAAAAAAAGATAAATTCTTTTTGGCTTGCCTCATTTGCTTTTTGCAAAGCTATGAGATAAATCCCCACAGCTTTTTCAAATTCACCACTTTTGGTAAAAATTTGAGCTAAGAAATTTAAATTTTCTATGCTTAAATTGGCATTTTTTAAAATTTGTTGGTGTGTGGAATTAATTTCAAATTTTTTTACAAAACGATCAAGTTTGCTTTTTTGGTCTTTACTTGCAAAAATACGCCATATATAATGTGAGCTAGCTATGATAAAAACCAAAGCAGTCAAAACAATAAGACCAAATAAAGGATCGCGGTATTCTACAAAGAAAAAATCCATAACCTTACAACTTAATTTTCAAATTTATAACAATTATAGCTAAATGCTTATATAATTTTCTTTAAGGTTTAAAGATGATAGAGCAAGCAAGTATAGAACAACTTTTACAAAAAACAGATATTGTTGATATCATAGCTCATTATGTTGAAGTAAAAAAACAAGGCTCAAGCTATGTTTGCGTTTGTCCTTTTCATGATGATAAAAATCCTAGTATGCATATTAATTCTATTAAAGGATTTTATCATTGTTTTGCATGCAAGGCTGGGGGTAATGTTTTTAAATTTGTAATGGATTATGAGAAATTAAACTTCGTTGAAGCGGTGGAAAAAGTTGCTTCATGGAGTAATTTTTCACTTACTTACACCTCACAAAAACAAGATAATAAAAAATCCATCATTCATATCTTGCCTACTCTTAATGCTTTTTACAAACAAAACCTAGCTAAAAACAAAGAAGCTTTAGCTTATCTTTATAAAAGAGGTTTAAATGATGAGGATATTAGAACCTTTGAACTAGGCTTTGCGCCAAGTTCCAATGAAACACTAAGACTGCTACAAAATGAGCAAATCACTCAAGAAGAAGCTTTAGAGGTAGGTGCGATAAAACAAAATGAAAATGGCGCTTATGCAAGTTTTATCAACCGCATTACTTTTAGTATTTATGATCATAAAAATTTGCTTATAGGCTTTGGTGGTAGAACTTTAGATGAAACAAATATGGCAAAATATGTTAATTCTCCCCAAAGCAAACTTTTTGATAAATCACGCGTTTTTTATGCACTCAATTTAGCAAAAGATGCCATTTATAAACAAAAAGAAATGATAATTTGTGAGGGTTATATGGATGCTATAGCCTTTCATAAAGCAGGATTTAAAAATGCTGTAGCGGTTTTGGGAACTGCTTTGGGTGAAAATCACATACCTTTAATAAAAAGATTAGAAGCAAGAGTAATTTTGTGTTTTGACAATGATAATGCAGGACTTAATGCCGCTGTGCGTTCGGCACATTTGCTAAGTTTAGCAAAAATTGATGGAAAAGTAGTCTTGATAGAAGGTGGAAAAGATCCGGCTGAACTTGTAGCAAGCCATCAAGAAAAATTACTTTTTAATATTTTAGAAAAAGGTATAGAGCTTGGAGAATTTTATATAAGAAGTTTGATTGCAAGTTGTGATTTAAACTCAGCACTTAGCAAACAAAAGGCTTTAGAAGAGGTACAAAAATATACTTTTAACCTTGAGCCTTTAATAGCAAATTCCTACACTACTTTAGTAGCAAATCTTTTGGGCGTAAATATTAATGATATTAAACTTTCTAAAAATACAAGAAAAATAAGCTTCATTAATCCTATAAAACAAAGTAAAATCAACAATATAAGCGAGTTAGAGCTTTTGAAATTTTTATATGAAAATAATGAAACCATAGGGCTTTTTAAGCTTTTAAGCGCAAAAGAATATTTTTTACACCAAGATATTACTAAAGCTATTTTAGAGCAAAAGAACTTTGAAGATCCTAGTATAAGAGAACTTTATGAATTTGAAAATATCAAAAACTTAAGCAATTTAGAAGAATTTTTATATGCTATTTGCAAGATCAACCTTGCATATTTTAATAAATTAAAAAGTTTAAATTTAAAACAAGCCTTTAAAAAACAAATTTATAATTTACTCAATCAAAATTTAGAAAAAATCAAAAAAAGCTATCAAAATGATGAAGTTTTTTTTAATCACTTGATAGAAGTTTTAAAAAGCGTGCATTTTTTAGATGATGAGGAAAGCTTGGAATTGTTTTTAAATAGACTACAAAAAAATATCAAAGATAAAAAAGCAATTCATTATAACTTTGAAGAAGAAGTTTTTTAAATAAAAACTTGCACAAAAATTAAAAAATATTCATTACAATATGCCAAAAATTTCGAAAGGAAAAAATGAAAGCATTAGCACTTTTTAGCGGTGGGCTTGACTCTATGCTTGCTATAAAACTCATAAGCTCTCAAGGTATAGAAGTAAAAGCTTTAAATATCAATATAGGCTTTGGTGGCACAAGCGATAAAAGCGAACTCATGGCAAAACGCGCTGCTATGGCAGGGGCTAGTTTTGAAATGATAGATGTAAGAAATGCATATTTGCAAGAAGTTTTATTTAATCCTCAATATGGTTATGGAAAACATTTTAACCCTTGTATAGATTGTCATGCTTTTATGTTTAAAACCGCTCTTTCTATGTTAAAAGATGAAAATGCAAGTTTTATCATCACAGGAGAAGTAGTTGGTCAACGCCCTATGAGTCAAAGAAATGATGCTATGGCTAAGGTTAAAAAACTAGCACTTGATGAAGAAGATTTAATCTTGCGTCCAATGTGCGCTAAAAATTTACCTTTAACTAAACCTGAGCGTGAGGGTTGGGTTGATAGAGAAAAGTTAGAAAACATCAGCGGAAGAAGTAGAAAAAGACAACTTGAACTAGCTGCCAAATTTGGTTTTGAAGATTTTGAAAGCCCAGGCGGTGGATGTTTGCTTACACTTGAGAGCTTTTCTAATAAAATCAAAGATTTCATTAAATTTGATAAAAATATGCAAGTTAATGATGCTCAACTTTTAAAATACGGACGCCACTTAAGACTTCCAAATGGCTCTAAAATGATAGTAGGTAGAAATGAGTTAGAAAATCAATTTTTAAAAGAATTAAAAACTCAAAAATACGAAGAATTAAAACTCTTTGATTTAATCGGTGCTTATTCTTTGGTGGATGAAAACATCAATCCACAAGATCTTGAACTTGCTCTAAGCATAGCACTAACTTATGCTAAAACTCAAAATAATACAAAATACAAAATAGGCTTTAAAGATAAAATTTTCCAAAGTATGGCTTTTGAAGATAAAAATAAAATTCAAGAATATTTGATAGATTAAACTACCCTTTAAAGGGTAGTTTTTTAGAATTTCTTTCTTCTAACCTCTGCTACAATATCAGCTGACATAGAATCAACTTCATTAGCTACAGAATTAGTCGCATGAGCAATTTGTGAGTTTTCTTTAGTTAAACCATCAATTACTGAAACAGATTGATTAATTTGTGAAATTCCTAAAGCTTGCTCTTTAATACTTTCACCCATTTCATTAATAGATTGAACTAAGATATTAGTATTAGCTTCTATTTCACCTAAAGACTTTTGAGTTCTTTCAGCTAGATTTCTAACTTCATCAGCAACAACAGCAAAGCCACGTCCATGTTCACCAGCACGTGCTGCTTCAATAGCTGCATTTAATGCAAGTAGGTTAATTTGGTCTGCAATATCTCTAATAACATCGGTTACATCTTTAATATCACTACTTTGTTTAATAACCTCTTCAGTTCTTGCTGCTACTGCATTCATAGAAGCACTCATCTCTTCAACTGCAGCTGCGCTTTCTTGTAAAGAATCGGCTTGTTTTTGCGCACCATCATTAAGTTTTAAAACACTCTCTTTTAAAGCATCAGCTTTAGTTTGAAGCATTTCACCTTGACTTAGTGAAGCTTGAAGCATTTTTCTAATCTCTGCGCCTACTGCATTAAGTGATTTTTCTATCTCACCTTCTGCATTTTCAAGCTTATCGGAAAAATCAAGATTTTTAAAACTTGCAAAAACTCTTTCTATTTCATTTAAATCCCTACCTATTTTTAATTCCATATCCTCAAGCATTTTGTTTAACACTTCTTTTAATTCTACAAGTTTTGGATTTACAGGATTTGCCTCTATTCTTTGAGTGAAATATCCTTTTTCTATTTCACAAGAAACTTCTAAAATATTTTGCACAGTAATGTCATCTTTTTCCAAGCAAGTTTGAATATACTGAACATTATCATTAATCACACCAGCCATTTTGCCTATTTCATCATTATATCTAGGTTTTAAAACTTCTACTGTTGCAACCTCATGATTTAGGTATCTAAAAAATTTCATTAAATGACTTTGGAGTCTTTGTACTCTAATAGAAACAATTCTTTTTACAGAAACACTGATTGCAATCACGATAAAAATAACCGCTATAACAGAACTTACCAAGATGATATTTCTAAGATCTACGATTGGTGCATACACAGATTCATTAGGCACAACAGCCAACATAGCCCAATGAATTCCAGTATTTGGCCACACTTCAAACACCCTTATAGCTCCATGATATTCACTGCCATCATCTGCTATATAATCAATAGCTCCTGCATGTATAGTTTTTTGAGCTTCTATCACATGAGCTGCATTTTTATTAACATCCGTAATTTTCTTCGTAACAAAATCTGCATTTGGATGTGTAGCTATAACACCGTTGCTTGCTATTAAAATCCTTCTTGCTCCTTGATAAATTGATCTTGATGGATCATTTAAAAAATCTGCAATAGGTTTAAGATCATAAAGCATACCAACAACACCTATTGCCTTGCCTTCTTTATTTACAATAGGTGCAGCTACATTAAGTCCTAAAAATTTATTACCTTGGATGTTATACCATCTTGGTTCACCAAAATAAAGCTTATCACCACCCATTAAATTTTTAATAGCTTGTGTTGAAGCTATTTCTTCACTCGCTGCTATAGTTTGCATACCGCCAGCATTATTTGCGTCATTATCTTTCATCAAAATCATAAATTCATTATTATTTGTAAAGTATTTTGTATCAACACCTAAATTTTTATATACAGAACCATCTTGCAAATAATAATAACCATAAGATACATCATGGTTTGCATCAATAGCTTCCCCTAGAATATTTTCTATCCTTTTTGGGTTTATAGCACCTTCTGAAATAAGATTGTTTAATGTTCTTTGAGTACCAATAGCACTTACAAATAAAGACTTGATACTTGCTTCAGCTTGATTTCCATAGCGATGTACAGAAGCTGTAAGTGTATTTTCTATCTGCGTGTTTAAAATAGCAGTAGATCTGTTAATAATAAGCAAAGACAAAGCACTCAAAATTAAAATAACAGTAATAATTGCCACGAAGACAATTTTTGCACCAAGACTCCAATTTCGCATTTTCTCTCCTTAGATATTAAGTGGTAAAATATTCTTGTTATTATAAATAATTTTTATTAAAAAAATATAAAAAATTATTTTATTTTTATTTATTTTATAAGAATTGTAATTACTTTTATTTTTTATCGCTTAAAATACTATAAAATAAAAAAAAGGGGTGGGGGTAATGTATTTTTAGTTAGTATTTTTTACTATTTATATTTAAAATATATTAAAAGTTACAAAATCACTTTGTCCATTTTCGCTAATAATATTAAGAGTATATTTACCTTTTTTTAAATTTAAGGCCAAAGATTCTTCCTTACCTTCGAAAATTAGCTCTTGATTTAAATACCAAAAAAGCTTTTCTTTTCTAGGATTTGTAAGCTTTATTAATAATTTTTGTGAACCTTTTAAATCTTTTGGTAAAATGATATTAAGATTATCTAATGGATAAATAATTTTTAAATTTTGATTATAATTTTGCAAATTTTGCCTTTCTTTTGCAAAAAACGCTTGTGCATTAGAAGGTAAATTTAATATAATCTTTTTCTTTGCATGGATGAAATTTTCATCTAAAGAATCAACTTCTTTGTTTTTATACATAAAAACTTCTTTTAAAAATGGTGAAGTCCTTAAAACATTTGCACTTTGTGGGTAAAGTACCTCTTTAAAATCAAATTTATAATCATATCTATACCCTGTTTGATTTTCTATCTTTATAGTAACCAAATCACTAGATTTTTCAAATTCTAAATTAACTCCCTCAAGTAAAGCTAAAAGCTCAAAAAACAATTCTCCTGCTATACTCACACCATATAAATTTGCATTTGCTTCGCCATTAAAATTTCCAACCCATACTCCTAAAGTGTATTTTGGAGAAGTTCCTATAGCCCAGGCATCTTTTCTACCATAACTTGTACCTGTTTTCCAAGAGATGATAGTATTAAAATCATATTGTCTTAAACCTGCTCTATCTAAATCCTTTAAGGTTTGTAAGGTTAAAAAGCTTGCTCCATCACTAATAAGTTTTTTATCTTTTTTAGTAAATGTATTTTCTTCATACAAAAGCTCTTTAAAATTTCCATAATTTCCAAGTCCTAGATAAATTTTTACCATATCTTCTAAACTCAATTCTTTTGTACCTAAAATCAAAGAAAGTCCATATTTTTTAAAATTTTCATCTTCAAAACCTAAAATATCTTTGAGTTTATAAAAAAACTTCTCATACCCATATTCTGCAAGCAAGCTTACAAAAGGGATATTAAGTGATTTTTGCAAAGATTCTTTTGCGCTAATAAGGCCATGATATTTTTTATTTGCATTTTGCGGGGCAAAATTAGAAAAAAATGTAGGCACATCAAGCATTAAAGACTCAGGCACTACAAGCCCCTCATCTATGGCAAAAGCAAAAAGCAAAGGTTTTAAGGTTGAACCCACACTACGCTTTGCCATCACCCCATCAACTTGACCAAAACTTGCAAAATCATAAAAATCATTAGATCCTACATAAGCTAAAACTTTATTTGTTTTGGTATCTGCTAACAATATAGCTAGATTTTTTATGCCTTTTTGTTGTAGTTTATAAGAATATTCTTTAGCTTTTTCTTCAAATTTGATTTGAATTTTTTTATCTATACTAGAAACGATTTTTTCTTTATCCGCTAAAAGCCTACGTGCTAAATGCGGAGCTAAGTTTTTTCTTGCTTTAAAACTAGGAAGTTTTTCAGCCTTTGCAAGAGTTAAAATATCTTTAGAAAAATATCCCTTTTCAAAAAGCCTATCAAGTAAAACATTGCGTTTTTTTAAAAGCTTATCTTTGTTTTTTTCAAGATTAATCAAACCTGGATTATTAGGAAGCACAGCAAGCAAGGCTGCTTCACTCCAAGTAAGATCTTTTAAATCTTTTTCAAAATAAAACAAACCCGCACTTGCAACACCTACTAAATTTCCTCCATAAGGGGCATTGTTTAAATAAAGCTTTAGAATTTCATCTTTTTCATAAGCACTTTCTAAAGCAAAAGCTTTGATGATTTCGTTAAATTTATTAAAATATGTACGTTTATTTTGCTCTAGAAGTTTGATTGTTTGCATAGAAATTGTACTTGCACCACTTCTTTTACTTGAAAAAAGATTATTTTTAAAAGCTCTTATAAGTGCTAAAAAATCTACTCCATAATGAGAATAAAAATTTTTATCTTCATATAAAATAACTGCACTTTTTAATTTTTGTGGTATAAAATCACTCTCTAAATGCCATTGTTCATTAGCATCTAAAAATACACTAAGAATTTCTTTGTTTTTATCAAGTAAAACCTTGCTATAAGTGCCTTTAAATAAATCCTTGCTATCAAAACTAAAATAAACTAAGCCTATGTAAAAACATAGGCTTAAAAAGCATATTGCAAGGCTTATTTTGATTTTCACTGCACTACTTTGACTCTTTTACTCTCACTTAAAGCTTTATAAGCATTATCATACATTGCCTCAGCATAAGCTCCGCTCAAAGTATAAACACCTGGAGTAACAGCACTTAATTTCACAAAAAATTCTCTTGATTCATCAGAATATAAAGGAAAGAAATACATGATTTTATCATCTCTTATATCGACAAAATCATAATAAGAATTTTTCACAAAATCAGGAGTTTCATCATCTAAAAGATCATGCACTATCTCCCATCCACTTGGTAAAATTTGAGTTAAAGCTATATTAGAAGCGCCTGGATAATTTTTATTTGATATTTTTAATTTCATATAAAAAATTTGAGAACTTTTTATAGTGCTTTCATCTATTTTATTTCCATTTTCATCATAAAAACTTCTTTCTATATACATACGCTGCGCAAAAGGCTCGGCAATACCTTTTTTAATACCCTCTACTCCAAAATGTACAAAAGTATCTTCTTTAGCTTCTATCAAAGCGCTACCTTGATTAAACTCAAATTTAGAAAAACTCGTATTGAGCTTTTTATCCTCACCATTAATTTTTACTCTTGCATTGATAGTTTTAGAGTTTTCATCGCTAAAGCTATTTGCCAAAGCATATAAAGCATAGCCTGTGCTTTGAGTGCTAAGCCAAGCTTGGCTTTCTAAAGTTTTTTTAATATCATCTAATAATTCATCATTATCTTTACCATAGATTATTTTATACGCATTTGCAATAATAGCTTCATCTCTTAGAAAAGATCCATAAGTATGAGTATAATTAGCTTTTTCATCAGGCTTTGTGCTTAAATTTTTAGCTATATTTAAAGCTACCTCATCAAAACTTGCTAATTTATAAGCTGCACTAAGTTGCCAAAGACTCACATTGTTTAAGCTTTGCAAATAAGCACTATCTTCATAAATGGCATTCATTATGCTTAAATTTGGCTCTTTGGCCAAGGCTAAAAGATATAAAGAATTTATTCTTATTTCTTTATTTGTTTGAGCTTTTAAAACATAGCGTTTTTGATAATCAAGCCATGCTTTAAACATACCCTCACTCACATAATAGCCTCTTTCTTTAGCCAAAATCATAAACATACCCGCATAATTACTTCCCCAAGCATCAGAATCTTTAAGTCCTTGCCAATAAGCAAAACCACCATTAGCAGTTTGGAAATTTGCGTATTTACTTAACAATGCATTGATATTGTTAATATTTTTTTGCTCATTTGCTCCTTGATCAAGTTTTTGTAAAAAAAGTTGTGGTAAAACTGCTGAAGTGCTTTGCTCTATACATCCATAAGGATAATTTTGCAAGTATTTTAATCTATGATTTATATTTAAAATAGGCTTAGAACTCACACTTAAAAACGCCACTGGATTAATATAATCTTGTGTGATTTTAAACTCCATAGAAGTATTTGCAGGAATTTTAAAAGATTTACCCTCATAAGTAATGGTATTTAGCGCTTTTATGTCAATTTGCGTATTTTGAGTATAGGTGTAATCTTTTGCATTTAAACTTAACTCTATTTCTTCTACTCCAAGCTTGTTTGAATTTACTTTTGCATTAACATAAATATCTTTGCTTTTTTCATTACCAAAGTCAATTAAAATTTCATCTTTTTCAAAATTTATGAGTGAATTTTTTGTTTTTAATTTAAGTTTTGCATTTTTTACATCATCATCTACTTTAAATACTTGCACCAAAAACTTAAACTCATCATCAAGCCTTAAAGCCCTTGGCAAAGTTTCAAGCATTACAGCAGGTGCGCTAGCTTGGATATCTTTAGAAGCACTACCAAAACCTGCTAAGTTGTTTGCCACTACCATAACTCTAACCGAACCTAAGTATGATGGCATATTAAATTTTAATTTTGCATAACCATTTTCATCACTTTGTACTGGCTCTTGAAACAATACAACAGGTTTAAAGCGTCTTGCTTTTTCATCATTTTTGCTTTTATTTGCTCTACTTTCTAAGAAAACATCACCGCCCGTAGTTAATACCTTAGAAGCATTAGAAATATTTTTAGCAATGATTTTATCATAGGTATCATATATACTCATGTTAAAGCGTGTTTTTTGGTAAAAATACCCCCAAATATCTGGGGTTTTAAAAGCATTCACATCAAGCAAGCCCTCATTTACAATAGCTACAGTATAAGTATAACTTTGCTTGTTTTTACTTTGAATTTCTACTTCAAAATCTTGTTTTGGCATGATTTTATCCGGTACTTTTAAATCAAGTTCAATTTTACTTTGCTCATCTACTACATTTAAAGGCACCACACCAAAAAGTCTTAAGGCTCTATCATTAGTGTATTGATCATAATCTTGAAGTAAAATCACGCTCACATAAACATTTGGCATATATTCTTTAAGAATAGGAATTTCAACCTTTGTAATATCTTCATGCGTATCTACCACAAAGCGTTTTAAAACCTTTGCATTATCATTTAAAGTAACAATAGCTTTTGCACCCTTAACACTTTCAAATTCTATAAAAGCTGTTTCATTTGGCTTGTATTCTTTTTTATCACTTTTTATTTTTAAAGAACTCACTATATCAGCATTACTTGGCGCACCAAAACTACTAATATAAAAAAACTCTCCTGTGCTTGTTTTACTTTGTACATCTTCAAGTTCTATGAACATTTCACCATGATATTCTTTTGGATCAAATTCTATTTTAACCGGTTTATCCTTACTTAAAATACTTCCTTGAGCAATGATTTGTGTGTTTTTATCTTTTTTGAGTGATTTTAAAAAATCATCATAATTATCATAATCCCACCACCAAGAATAATCATTTGCATAAATAGTATATTTAATTTCCCTATTTGCTATCAAATTCTCATCTAAATCACTCACAATGGCTTCAAAATTGATAATAGAACCTGAGCTTAAATAGTGATTTTTTAAACGCTTAATACCTACAAAATACTCATGCAATATTACTTGTGAATTTACAAGTGCTTCAACCGATCTTGAACCTTTTTCAAAAACCCTAGCCCTTATGCTAGCTTCTAAATTATATGGGGTATTTTTTAAAAAGTCATTTAAAATAAATTCTTGCTTTGTAAAGCCATTTTCATCTAACATACCTTTTAAATTATCTTGATATTTTTGTACTAAAACACTAGGATTTGAAAAAATGTATTCTGGGTATTTTGAATTTTTATATTCTTTTTTACTTACAAATAAATCAGCTTGATATTGTAAATTACTTGCTGGTGTTCCAAAAAGATATTTTGAGCTAATATTAAAATCTAATTTTTCATTTTCTTTTATACTTTTTGGAGCTTGCATGGATACTTTTATACGATTTGGCACTATATTTTGTACTAAAATTTCTTTATCAAAAACCATATTTGCAAATTCTACTCTAGCTAAATACACTCCACTTAAAGCTTGTTGATCGAGTGAAATCTTTTTATAAAAAGTTCCATTACTCAAAGGTTCAAGCTTGATTTTATCTAAAAGCTTTTTATTACGTGGATCAAAAAAACTTAAAAATATAGGATGATTAACAACTCCTTTATCATTTCTTGCAACCATAGTTAAATGGATATCATCACCTGATCTATAAACCCCTCTTTCTGTATAAATAAATACTTTATTTTGAGAAGTTAAATCAAAACCATCAACATCAAAACCATCATATAATAAAGGTGAACTTAAGCGCAAGATAGAAGCTTGTTTATCTTTTGAAGCAATGATAAATAAAGCTTTTGATTCATCAATATCATCAAAAACAGCCAAACCATTATCATCACTCATTTTAGAAACTAAAACTTGGTTGCTTTTGCTAATAACATCAACCTTAACCCCACCTAAAGCCTTTTGCGTGGTAAAATCTCTCACATCTACAAAAAGCTTTTTATTTAAATTTTGAGCAATCAAAGCTATATCTGAAAAAATTAAGTTCTTGCTTACTTTTGCTTTTTGGTTAAAAAATCTATATTTTTTCCAACTCTCCATTCCCTCATCAAAAACATAATCAACATCTTCTTCTTTAAAATAAAGCTTGACTATAAACACACCGCTTAAATCTTTTAAACCATCTAACACTATCTCATTTTCTTGCCATTGATTTTTGGTATTTTTTATATCAAAGTCTTTTTTTAACACTATTTCACTAGTATAATCACTCTCTGAAAAAATATCACTATCATAATCGCTTAAATTTTTAGCACCTTGAAGATTTTTATATCTTAAATATTCACTTAAGTTATTTGAAAATACTTGATAAACTTCCAAACGAACCTTTTTAATATTCATACTCTTAAAAGCTATTTTTTTACTCGCTTTGCTAGATAAAAATACCCCTTGATTTGTAAAACTTATAGCAGGCTCATAGTCTTTTAAACTTACTTGAGTTTTGTAATTTTCTTTTGTACTAATTCCATCAGCACTTTTAATCCCTTGAGCAAGTTGAATTTCATAAGTTTTATTTGGGGAAAAATTACCTGTAAGCTTGATTTTATTTCCAAAAGCTAATGCTTTAAAATCTACTTCTGGGGTAATAAAAATCAATTCTTTTAAATTCTGATCTTGTGAAATATTTTGAGAAAAAAGCAATTCTATGTTTTTATTAACTATATTTGCATTTTGAAAAACAAATTCGCTCTTTGCAAGCAAAATATACTCTAAATCTATATTTTTCTCTAAACCTAAAATTTCTTTATCAAAAACTACTTTTACATTAGTATTAGTATTTTTGATACTTAGTGCTTTAGAATATATACTTGCTATATCACCTTGGATAATGATTTTATCTATTTGAATTTCTTTTTCTTGTGCAGTAATTTTAATAGCTTTTAACAATTCATCTTTATTAAGAGTATAAAAACTTTGAATATTTAAAAGCAATACACTCTCATCATTTGAAATATTTTGAAAATATCCTTTAATATCTAGTTTTTCAAAAGGAGTTTGGACTTTTAATTGCACTTTTTCATTTGCTAAAATATCATTTAAATCTATAAAAATATCATATGCTTGATTTGCTTTTAAAGCTGTAAAAATATTTAATCTTGTGGGTGTTTCAAGCTCATATTTTACTTTTGTCTTTTGATTATTAACAATAATTTCTCTTTCTTTTATAACGCCTATTTCTTGATTAATAATATTAGTATTAAACTCTATAAAAATACTTTGCGTGTTTTCATTAAAACCATAAGCTCTTATAGCAGAGCTTTTATCTTCATTTTTAGAACAAGCAAACAATAAACTTGCAAGCAAAAATGCAAAAAAACAATGTAAAAACCCTCTCATAAATACCTCATTTTAGTAAATTTTTTAAATTATATCTAAATTCACTCTTGCTTCACTCAAAAAATTATATAATTCTTGCATAAAAAATAAAGGAGAAAAAATGAAAAAGAAAATCGCTACATTATTAACAGTTTTAGGTCTTTCAAGTCTTGCTTATGCAGATGGAATTTATGGAGTGATAGTAGATGTAAATGATGGTGCAAAAACCATTTTAATTGACACTACTTATGGTCAAAAAATGAATGTAAAAATTCTACCAAATACTGAAATTGATATGGATGATTGTGGTATTTTTGGTATGGATAAATACGGCACTTTTAGAGATTTAAAAGTAGGAACTTTTATAGAAGCTGAAGTTTTCCATGGCTATGCTCAAACAACACCAAATCCACAAACACCAAATCAAGTTCAAAATATAACTGCTAAAGAAATCAAAATCGAATGCAAAAAAAGAGCTTATTAAGCAAAATAACTCCTAAAAAGGAGTTATTTTAATGCGTTTTTTTCTTATACTAGTTTGCATTAGCACTTTTGCATTTGCTTATAAAGTTCAAGGCATCTTAAAAAATACCACAGCTCACACAATAAGCATTCAAACAAGTTTTGATAATAATTTAATCATCACAATTTTACCCCAAACACGTATTGATGTTTATGGTTGTGGAATTTTTGGAAGCAATAAAAAACAAGCTAATGTACAAGATTTAAAAAAAGGAAGCCTTGTTAAAATTAAAGGCAGTAAAAATGGAAGTATTATCATCGCTGAAAAAATTATAGTTGAATGCGATGATCAAAGAAGAGCTTATTAAGATAATAGCTCTTCTTTGTCTTCTTTATTGATTTTTTCTATATAAAGACTTTGCGAAGGAAAAGCAAAGCTGAGTTTATTTCTTTCAACAATTTTCATTAACTCAAGCAGAATACTTTGTCTTGCCTCTCTAAAACCACCTGCATCTACTGCTTTGGTATAAAAATATACTTCTATATCAATAGAACTTGCACCAAAACCACTCACAGCCACATAAGTGTTATTTTTATACCCTTCTAAGTCATTTACTGAAACTAAATTTTGTCTGTATCTAGCACGCGTTCCACCATGATTTAACGCGCTATCATCAACTTGGGCTATCAAAGGACTAGTAGCTAATAAATATCTTATATCTTCTACACATTGTTCAAGTTGCTCAGGTCTTGCATCATAAGTGACACCGATAAATAATTTTACATGGCGTCCTATTTTTCTTTTGCTCCAATTTTTTATATTTGTTCCCATGATGGTTGAGTTTGGTAAAAATACTAAAGAATTATCAAAAGTTCTAATAGTGGTTTTTCTAAGTCCAATTTCTACTATGGTTCCTTCTATACCTGAAATTTCCACCCAATCGCCTTGATTAAAACTATTATCAAAAAGCAAAAGCACGGAAGCAAAGAAATTTGCGATAATATCCTTAGCTGCTAATGCCACAGCTAAACCACCAATACCTAAAGATGCAATTAATGCTGAAATATTAAATCCTAAATGCGCTAAAACAAATAAAACAGCTATCACTATAATGATAAAATATAAAATTTTAATGATTAAATTAACCACTTCACGCTTACCACTTTTTTCAGCAAGCTTTGCAACAATCACCATGCCATAACTATCAAAGATATTTATCACAAGCCAAGCAGTTAAAATAACATAAGCAATGGATAAAATATTGCTAATTCTTATATCTACAGGTGCAGGATAGTAAAAAATGGTAAAACAAATTCCTATAGCATAAGCAAATAAAAACCAACCCACTGGCCCTTGAAGTTTTTCTAGAAAATGAGTTTTTATCTCCATATTGGCTGAATTTTTTCCAAACAAACGTATGAGTATAAAATATAAAATCTTCGCTAGATAAAACTTCAAAGAATAAAAAAAGACAATTACAGCGATAGAAATAACTATTTTTCCAAGATTTACGCTACTAATAGAAGTTTGTTCATTAATATAATTAATCGCATTTTGCAAGCCTAAACCTGTAAATAAAAAATTAGTTTCAAGCAAACTAGCATTGTTTCTTAAATAAACTAAAATTTCATTATAAGATTTTATAGCATTTCTTAAATTATTTTCATTGATTTCTAAGGTTCTAAGCTGAGCAATATCATTAATTTTTTCTTTATCTAAGGTAAAATTAAAAACCATATCTTCTTTAAGCACATCAATACTTTTATCAATAATGCTTCTTATAGTCTGACTTTGTGCTCCTTCGATAAAAACTTTTTCTAATTCAAAGATACATAGGTAAAAATGTTCTGCAGAGGTTAAATTTAAAAGTTTAATTTTATTATCCACATAATCATAATATCTTTTCTTAGCTTGAGCATTTTCAACACTTTTTTGCAAAGCATTTTTAGTTTGCAAAAAGTCTTTCGCCTCTTTATCATCAATTTTTTGAGATACCATTTTTAAAGGTAAAGTAGTTAAAATTGCAGCTTTTTGTTTTTCTATTTCTTTAATATTATCTTGAAATTCACTGCTATTTGTATCGCTATTTTTAAAGCTTTCTAAAAGTAAATTTAGCTCTATGTAATTTTGTACTAGGGCAAAAATACTATTTTTATCCTCTAAAGCGTTTTTTTCTTGTGCATATAAAGCATTAACAAATAAAAAAAGCAAAATAATGCTAAAAATCTTTTTCATGGTTTTCTCGCTCTCTCTTGAATTAAAACAAAATTTTCAAAATTAAAATCATACTCATAAATTTCACCCGTTTCTATGATGAAATACCAAGCATGGAGTTCAATTTCTTTTTTATTTAAAGCTTCTTCAACGCCTGGATAAGTTAATAAATTTTGCAAAGAATTTACCAAATTCATTTTTTCAGTCATCCAAGAACGCATAGCCAAATCACTACCTGCAATCTTTAAAACCTTATTTTTTATAGGCTCAAGCAAAGTAAGCCATTTTTTGACATTAGGCATATTTTTTAAATCATTTTCGTTTGCATATAAAGCCGCGCAGCCTCCGCAATTACTATGACCGCAAACTATAATATTTTTTATATGTAAAGAATTAAAAGCATATTCAATAGCTGAAGTAGTTGCTAAAAAATCATCCCCGACTCTATAAGGTGGAACGATATTGCCTATATTTCTTACAACAAAAAGCTCGCCTGGACCTGTATTAGTGATTAAGTTTGGTATCACTCTTGAATCAGCACAACCTATAAAAAGCGTATGAGGATTTTGTTTGTTTTTTAAACTTTCAAAAAGCTCTGCATGCTCTTTAAAATCTTCTTGCATAAATTTTAAAGCACCATCGATCAAGTCTTTCAAGAATAGTCCTTTTTTTGTATTTTAACAAGACATTATACTAAAATTATTTTTACTTAAACCAAATCAATAAATTTATTTTTTGTTATATTTTTATGTAGTTTTAATCTTTCATTTATCTTTTTTTTGTAAATTTTGGTTTTAAAAATTATTGGAGGATTTTAATGAGTCTTTATGATAGAGATTATTCTAACTCTAAAACTCAAGAATTTGAAGGTTATGCTAGAAGTGATTTAAGCATTTTTATAAAACAAACTTATCAGCTTTTTGCTGCTTCATTATTAGCTGCAACAGCGGGCGCTTACATAGGAATTTTTGCCCTAGCGCATTTATTTGCACAATCTCAAGCAACTTTTTGGATTTTATTTATTGTTGAAATTGGTTTATTGTTTGCATTACAATGGAAAAAAAGAGAAGCTCCGCTTAATTTAATTTTACTTTTTGCCTTTACTTTTGTTTCAGGGCTTACTTTAACACCACTTTTATATTCAGTTTTAGCACTTCCTGCAGGGGCTAGCATCATCGCTCAAGCTTTTGCTTTAACAACAGTAGCTTTTGGTGCTTTAAGTGTATTTGCTATGAATACAAAAAGAGATTTTACTATGATGGGAAAAATGCTTTTTATAGCTTTAATCGTTATCGTAGTGGCTTCTTTAATTAATCTATTTTTCCAAAGCTCACTTGTGAGTTTAGCTATTTCTGGTATTGGTGCGATTTTATTTTCTTTTTACATCCTTTATGATACTCAAAACATCATTAGAGGAAACTATGAAACACCAATCGAAGGTGCAGTTGCACTTTATCTTGATTTTATCAACCTTTTCATCTCTCTTCTTAATATTTTAAGAAGCTTTAATAGCAGATAAAAATTTGCGAGATTTTTTCTCGCAAATTTTCTTTACCTCTTTCAAGTTTTTATCAAACTTTTTAAGTTAAAATACTCATTTTATTTTCAATAAGGAAAATTCATGACTACTCTTTTAATTATTTTGCAATTTGCAATTGTTGTAATTATTTGTATTGCAGTTTTATTACAAAAAAGTTCAAGCATAGGACTTGGAGCTTATAGTGGAAGTAATGAAAGTTTATTTGGAGCAAAAGGTCCTGCGGGATTTTTGGCTAAATTTACTTTTGTAATGGGTGTTTTACTTATTGCTAATACAATTGCCCTTAGCTATATGTATAATAATGCTAACTCTAACTCACTTGCTGAAAAAGCAGAACAAATTTTACCAAAAGCACCTGAGACAAATACAACTAACATTCCAGTTGCACCAAGTGCCCCAATTAGCGAAAGTAACACTAGCAAATAAAAAGGATAAACCATGCTAAATGAAATTTATACCAAGCAAAAACAACAATCAGATAAAAGTTTAGAGGCCTTAAAAAAAGATTTTACCACTATAAGAACTGGTAAAGTAAATATCAACATACTTGATCATATTCATGTAGATTATTATGGTAGTGCAACCCCACTTAATCAAGTAGCAACAGTTTTAGCAACCGATGCTTCAACCATAAGCATTACTCCTTGGGAAAAATCAATGCTAAAAGCTATAGAAAGTGCCATAGCTGCAGCAAATATAGGAGTAAATCCAAACAATGATGGTGAAAGTGTGAAATTATTCTTTCCACCTATGACAAGAGAACAAAGAGAAGAAAATGCTAAAAATGCCAAAGCTATGGGAGAAAAGGCTAAAGTAGCCATTAGAAACATTAGAAAAGACGCAAATGATGCGGTTAAAAAACTAGAAAAAGATAAAGCAATTTCAGAAGATGAAGCCAAAAAAGCTTATGATGAGGTTCAAAAACAAACTGATAATTACACAGCAAAAGTAGATGAATTAGTTAAAAATAAAGAAGCAGAACTTTTAAAGGTTTGATAATGAACTTAGAACAAATTTATAAAGATTGTGGGGCATATTTACAAGGACATTTCTTGCTTAGCTCAGGGAAACACTCTGAGTTTTACCTTCAAAGTGCTAAAGTTTTAGAAAATCCAAAACTAGCAGGTGAGCTTTGTGAAGAGCTTGCAAAAGTTATTGCTAGTTTTAACATTGAATTTGATAGCATTTGTTCTCCTGCCTTGGGTGGAATTTTAGCAGGTTATGAGCTTGCTAGAGCTTGCAATAAACGCTTTATTTTCACTGAGCGCGTAGAAGGAGTGATGAGTCTTAGACGTGGTTTTGAAGTAAAAAAAGGCGAAAAATTTATCGTTTGTGAAGATATTATTACAACAGGTGGTTCTGCACTTGAGAGTGCAAAAATCATCGAAAGCTTAGGTGGGGAAGTAGTAGGCTTTGCAGCTTTAGCAAATCGTGGTTTTTGTGCGGTAAAAAATTTAAACAACCCTAGAAAAGAAAATGCAAAACTGCCTGAAAATTTACCACTTTTTGCACTAGGAAATTTCGAATTTGATATTTATGAAGCAAATGCTTGTCCACTTTGTGAAAAAGGCACCAAAGCTATCAAACCTGGTAGTCGTGGAAACTAATGAAAACTAAAGCAAAAATAGCTACTCGCTTTTTAAGATTTAAAGCTTTTTTGATTGATCTATTTTTGCTTTATGTGCCTGTTTTATATTTATTTTATTTTACACTTGGCTCTAAAGAAGCCTTTTTAAACAATCAACTTATAATTTTTTTATGTTCTTTGCTTTTTGGGCTTATACAGGCCTTATTTTTAGCAAAAAAAGCTCAAAGTCCTGGACTTAAAGCTTATGATTTATATTTAATTGATCTTAAAAATGGCCAAAAACTTAATTTTTTTAGAATACTCTTGCGCTATATAATTTTTATCGTAAGTTTTGGTTTATTGATTGGGTTTTTGGTAAGTTTTTTAAGAAAAGATACTTTGGCTTTGCATGATATTTTAAGCCAAAGTGTTATTGTCACAAAGGTAGAAAAATGAATAGAAAAAGAATTTATAATCCAAAATCAAATGAAACTTTAAATGATAGAAAAGTATTTAATGGTAATCCTCATGGGATTTTAAATTTTACTAAAGCAAAATACACTTGGGCTTTAAAGCTTTGGGATTTAATGGAGGCAAATACTTGGTTTCCAAAAGAAGTAGATACAACCAAAGATGCGCTTGATTATCGCTGTAATCTAACCGTAGCAGAAAAAAGAATGTATGATTTAGTTTGGTCTCAACTTATCTCAATGGATAGTTTTCAAACAAACAATCTTGCTGATAATATTAATCCTTACATCACAGCGCCTGAAATCAATGCAGTTTTAGCAAGACAAGCTTATGAAGAAGCAAATCACTCAAAATCTTATGCAGTAATGGTTGAAGCAATCTGTGAAAATACAGACTTAATTTATGAAATGGAAAAACATGATGAAACTTTAAGAGAAAAAAATGATTTCATTTCAAGCATTTATGAAGAATTAGCTGGCGAAGTAGATGATAACAAACTCTTACTTGCAATGGTAGCAAATCAAATCTTAGAAGGAGTGTATTTTTATAGTGGTTTTACTGCTATTTATGCTTTAGCGCGCGCAGGGAAAATGCTAGGATCAGCACAAATGATACGCTTTATACAAAGAGATGAGATTACACATTTGCTATTATTTCAAAATATGATTAATTCTGTGCGCAAAGAAAGACCTGATTTGTTTAATGATACCAATGTAAATAAAATCTATGATATGTTTAAAAAAGCAGGTGAACTTGAAATTAAATGGGGCAAATACATCACTCAAAATCAAATCATGGGCTTTACAGATGATATTATAGAAGAATATATTCATTATCTTGTTGATCAAAGACTAATTGCAATTAATCTTGATAAAATCTATAATGCAAAACATCCTATTAAATGGGTAGATGATTTTTCTAAATTTAATGATCAAAAGAGCAATTTCTTTGAAAGCAAGGTTACAAATTACTCCAAAGGAAGCTTAAGTTTTGATGACTTCTAAGTCTCAAAACTACTCATTTTTTTATACTTTTTAAATCAAATCTCTTTTTCAGTTTAATATTTTATTTTTATTTATTCTAATATAGTAAAATCGGCGGTTTTTATTTTATTTCAAAGGGGAAATGATGGAGTTTTTAGAACTTTTGTTAATCTTTATCGCCATAGTCCTCATGATAGTTAAACCAGAAAAAGAAAAATTAGCTTTTTCTATACTTGTAATTTCATGGGCTATTATGGTATTTGACTATTTAGGTCGTAAATCAGGCGCAATCTTAGGCCTAATGAATCTATAAGGTGGCAAATATGTGTGATATTAACAAAACTAAATTCTTTTATTTTTTAATGTGCTTAGCAGGCTTTTTGGTTATTTTATTGCCTGTTGGAATTGCAAATTTAATCTTTGGCTATATGCTAGGTGATAGCCCTTGTACTTCTTGCTGGGGTCAAAGAGAATCAATGATTTTCATCGGCGTAGCGGCTTTATTTGTTGTACGTTATGGTATGAAAGGTAAATTTTTAGCTTTCCTTTTAATCGCAACAGCTTTTGGTTTATGGCAATCATTTAATCATATAAGCGGCCATGCACACCGTGATCTTGATCAAGGTTTTGGTTTACCTATTTTTGGTTTACATACTTATTTTTGGGCTGAAGTGGTATTTTGGGCTGTAGTTTTACTACTTGGTGTTATTTTTGCCTTTGCTCCAAAATTTGGTTCTTTTGAAAAAGAAATGGAAGGAGCTAGCTTTAGAAAATTAACTAAATTTAATCTAGCTGCTATGGTTATTGTTGCTTTTATTGTAGCTTCAAATGTATTCCAAGCTTTTGTAAGCACTGGTCCTGTTCCATATAGCGGACAAGGCGATCCGGTTCGTTTTAGTTTAAATCCAAAATATATCATTTGGGATGATTCAGGTTGGAGCAAAAGCTGGAAAAGCATTTCTTTCTTAGGAAAACGCGACGTTAAAGAACCTGACTTTGCTTTTGCGCCTGCTAGTGAAAAACTAGGTATTCAATTTGATAATAATATTAGCAATGCTCCATTTGCAAGTATTGATGAAAATCTAAAAATAACAAATGAAACAAAAATTGATTTTCCTAAAGCTATCAATACACTTGATTATATCAATGGAGAATATGTTGCAAGTTCAAAATGGGAAGTATTTTTCCTAGATAATAATTTTAGCACTAAAGTTGATTTTGTTTTAGATCCATATTTTTCAGCTACAATCAACCCTATCATAGGAATTATCCCTTATCTAGACAATAAATACATCTTAATGGGTTCTAATAAAACTTTCTTAAGATTTGCTCAAAATCCTAATGCAAATGAGGCTTTACAATATGCTGATTTTATGAAAGGGGCAAATAATTTCGAAGGTCAAGGCAAAGATCTTGGTCGTGGTAGAATTGATACAGTTAGAGCTAAATTCCATCACATCTTAAGCACAACTACCGATGGAAAATATATGTACACAGCAACTGTTCCAAACAATAAAGACGCTAAAACTTTTGTAATTTCTAAAATTTCTTTAGCAGATAGAGTTCTTTCAGCTGAATTTACTCCTAAAGCTGATCTAAAGGAAGGGAAAACACTAGGTGATCTTTATGTAACTTCAATGGCATTTAAAGATGGTAAAATTTATGCATTAAGTAAAAAACATAATGTTATTGCTGTAATTGATCTAGACAAAGAAGAAGTTGTAAAAACCATTTCTTATCCAGAAAATATAACTAATGCAAGAAGTTTATTCTTTAAAGATGGCAAAATGCATATCTTATCTTATCAAGATGGATCAAATATCCTTTATACACTTGATTAATCTTAAGGCGTTTTTACGCCTTAAGGATTTTAAAGCTAGATAAATAAAATTTAAGATAAAATAACACTTTTTATCAAGGGGTGCTTATTGATTCATATATTTGAACAAAAACAATGTCAAACTATGGCAGAAGAAATTCGCAAAAATACTTTCATCAATGAAGAATTATTTGAAGCTTTTTGTTCCACTCCAAGAGAAATTTTTTCACCTTTAAAAATGCATGCTTATAGACTTGATGCGCTTCCTTTAATGGGTAATCAATGGATAAGCTCACCTTTAACCGTAGCTAAAATGACTATGGCACTTGATTTTAAAGATGCTGATAGTGTTTTAGAAATAGGTTGTGGTAGCGGGTATCAAGCTGCGATTTTAAGCAAACTTATTAGAAGAGTTTTTACCATAGAGCGCATTGAAAAACTTGCAATTAGCGCTATAGAAAAATTTAAAAAACTAAACTATGCTAATATCCATGTAAAATTTGATGATGGACAAAATGGTTGGAAAAATTATGCACCTTATGATAGAATTTTACTCTCAGCTTATATAGAGCATATTCCAAATATATTGTTTGATCAACTTGAAAACAATGGAATTTTAGTAGCTCCTTTACTCATAGGAAATCAACAATTTATCACTAAATTTACCAAAAAAGATGGCGAGATTAGTAAAGAAGTTTTAGATGAATGTCTTTTTGTACCCATCAAAGATGGTAAAGAATAATCTTGCTAATTTTTAAGATAAATATTTAATTTTAATATAATTATTTTTAAACATAAGCTTTTTATAGGGGATATTTTTTTATAATTATATTAAAAAGGAATATTATGAGTTTAAAAAAAATACTTTTTGGTTTATTTACCACTAGCATGCTTTTTGCCTATGAGCAAATGCCTCAAAATGCCTCACATGGAAATTTTATAGAAAAAGATAAATGGAAAAATTTAGATAAAAACTGGATTTACTGTGAAAGTGGGTTAAATCAAGATTTTATCAATATAAACAGTAAAAAGGCTACAAATAAAAATCATTCTTTAGAATTTAACTACTCAAATGATTCTTTTGGTTTAATAAATGATGGTTATACCATAAAAATGCATTTTGCAAGTAATGGAAGCCATATCGTGCTAGATAATACAAGTTATAATTTATCTCATTTTCACTTTCATAGCCCATCAAAAATTTCTATTAATAAAAAATCTTATCCTTTAGAAATTCATTTTAGCCATGTAAGTCAAAAAGGCGATATAGCAGTAGTTGTACTGTTTTTACAAGAAGGCGCGGAAAATCCTTTTATTAAAAAAATCATCCGTGCTTTTCCTAAAAAAGAAGGCGATAAACTTTATGTTCAAGGCTTAAGTGCTAATGAGTTATTACCAAATGACCTTCAATCTTTTTATATCTTTAAAAATAAACTCAACAAGCCTTGTAATCAAAAAATCACTTGGATAGTTTTAAAAGATATGAGCTATGCCTCTAAAGAGCAAATCCAAACCATACAAAATTTAATGGGAAAAAATGAGAATTTAAAAATACAAGAAATTAGCAATCTAGAACAAAATGATTAAGTAAGCTAAACTTAATCACGTATAAAAGCTTGGATTTTTTCTAAATTAGCTCTAAAAAGTTTAAAATTTAACTCACTTGAAATTTTCAAATCAGCAAAAAAAGGATTTTTCAAACTTGCTATGAGCAAATAATCATCTTTTTTCAAAACTCTTTGTGTAGAAAATTCTTTATCCTTTATTTTCTCAAAAATACTTTTATTTGAACTAATATCTTCTTTTAATTTCTTACTATAAAGCAAAATTCCACAAAAGAAATTCCCAAATTCATCTTTAAATTTCACATCATAAAGAATAAAATCATCAAAAACAAAAGAATTTTGAGAATGATAAGTTTTTAAAGAAAAGTCAAAAGCAATTTTTTCAAAATCTTTTTGGCCAAAGCCTTGTTTGTCAAATTTAGCATTGTTTTGTTTTAAAAATTCCTCACACATTTTAAACACAAGCTCATTGCGTCCCCACATAAGCTTTCTTCCTAAAATTCTAAAAAACAAAACTCCTGCTAAAACAGCAAAAAACAAAGCTATAATCACATCTTTGCTAAATTGAAAAGCAAGAAAAAATATAACCAAAGCTTCAGCAAATGCTAAAATTTGCAAAGCTTTGAGTCTTTTATTTAAAGCTTGTCTTATGGCTTCAAAATCCATTAAGACTTAGCCTTTTCCATTCTTTTTCTTTGAGTAGGATCAAGATATCTTTTTCTAACTCTAATATTTTGCGGAGTAACCTCTACAAGCTCATCTTCTTCTATCCATTCTAACGCTCTTTCAAGGCTTAATTTTCTAGGTGGTACAAGCTTAATTGCATCATCGCTACCGCTTGCTCTAACATTGGTTAGATTTTTACCTTTAATAGGATTAACATCTAAATCATTTGGGCGTGAATGCTCGCCTATAATCATACCTGTATATACTTTTGTTTGAGGATCAATAAATAATACCCCTCTATCTTGTAAATTAAATAAAGAATATCCTAGTGCAACACCATTTTCCATAGAAATTAACGCGCCATTATTTCTTTTTTCAACTGCTCCACTAAATGGACGAAACTCTAAAAAGCTATGGTTCATAACACCCTCGCCTTTAGTATCTGTTAAAAATTGTGATCTAAATCCTATAAGCCCACGCGCAGGAATTTCAAACTCAAGTCTAGTTTGACCATCTCCAGTTGGTGTCATAGTTTTCATTTCAGCTTTTCTTTTACCTAATTTTTCAATCACAACCCCAGTAAAATCATCAGGCACATCAATCACCAAATGCTCAAATGGTTCTGTTTTAACTCCATCTTCTACCTTAACGATAACTTCAGGTCTTCCCATGCAAAACTCAAAACCTTCTCTACGCATATTTTCAGCCAAGATAGTTATTTGCAGTTCACCTCTTCCACTTACTTTAAATTTGCCCTCGCCTGTACTTTCATATTTCATAGCAATATTAGTTTTCATCTCAGCTTCTAGACGTTCTGCGATTTTATTTGAAGTTACATGCTTGCCTTCAGTACCTGCTAAAGGACCATCATTTACCGAAAATACTATGCTTAAAGTTGGTTCTTCTATATGTAAAGGATCAAGCGGCATAGGATTGTTTGGATCTACCACACTATCTCCCACATCTAAAGCTTCAAAACCTGCAATCGCTGCAATATCGCCTGTCCCTGCTTCCTCGATGTCCATTTTTTCTAGACCCATAAAACCAATAAGTTTTGAAATTCTTCCATTGATTTTAGAACCATCTGCCTTAGCAAGCATTACATTTTGATTTTTCTTTACTTTACCATTAAAAATTCTTGCAATGCCTATTTTACCAACGAAATTATCATAACCTAGAGTAAAAACTTGAAGCTGTAAAGGGTTTTCATCGCTACCGCTTGGAGCAGGTACGCGCTCAAGTATAGTCTTAAACAATGGCTCCATATTAGTGCTTTCATCTTCAAGTGCAAGCTTTGCATAACCATTTTTAGCAGCTGCATAAACTACAGCAAAATCAAGTTGTTCATCATTTGCTTCTAAAGCCACAAAAAGATCAAAAATTTCATTAATTACTCTTTCAGGATCAGCAGCTGGTTTGTCGATTTTATTGATAACAACGATAGGTTTAAGTCCTAAAGATAAAGCCTTTTTTACCACAAATTTAGTTTGAGGCATAACACCTTCTTGTGCATCAACTAAAAGCAAAACCCCATCAACCATTTTTAACACACGCTCAACCTCACCGCCAAAATCAGCATGGCCTGGAGTGTCTATGATGTTTATTTTAGTACCTTTATAATTAATAGCAGTATTTTTAGAAAGTATAGTAATACCTCTTTCTTTTTCTATATCATTACTATCCATCACACGCTCTGCTATTTGCTCGCGCTCACTAAAGGTTCCTGATTGTTTTAAAAGCTCATCCACCATTGTTGTTTTTCCATGGTCAACGTGAGCTATAACAGCTATATTTCTAATATTGTCCAAGTTTTTCTCCAAAGTCTTAAATTTAAAATCTAATATTATATAAAAAAATTGCTTAAAAATTAAGATTGCTAAATTGGAACACTTGTTGCTTTTGTTTGGGTAAGAATTATTTTTAAGGAGAAAAATATGTCAAATCTAGGAACTCAAATCTTTAACGCTAACTTAGAAAAACAAGGAACTTCAGTTTTAAATAGTAAGCATTTTATGGAACTTTTAAATTATCTAGAAGTTGTAAATTCAAATGAAGAAAAAGAACTAAACTATGCAAAACTTTCAAGTAAAGTCAGTGAAATTTTAGATGATGCTCATAATGAAAATGCGGTTTTAAATGCTAAAAATATAGAAGAATTACTAGTAATATTTAAAAACTTTAATCTTTCTCATGAAAATTTAAAACTTGATTGTGCAGCACAATTGCAAAATTTATTTCCAAATTTAGCAAAAAATAATTTTTTAGTAGGTTAATTAATGTCAAATATCCAAGCTAGCGATGCTTTAAACTTACTAAGCATCGCTCCACAAAATGAAAATCCTAGCAAAGAAAGTGCTAATTCAAATAGTGATGGAGAAGAATTTTTAAATTCACTATTGCAAGCTATAGATGAAAAAGATGGAAGTTTACCAAAAGACTTTAAAGCACCACAAAAAGAAAATAAAAACGAAAGCTTAAAAGAAACCATTGATGATAAAGTTCAATTAGACGAAAAGGATGCTTTAAAGCTTTTTGAAGGTGCAAATTTTATGCAAATTCTTTCTTTACTAGAAGTTTTACAAAGTGATAGCAAGGATATAAAATTAAACAAACTTGTCCAAGATAATACTGCTATTTTAGCTCTTGAAAAAAGCTTGCACAAGTTAAAAAATATAAAAAATATCAATGAGCTTTTTAATATAGCAAAAGAACTTGGATTAAATATAAAAAATATAAAATTTGAACAAATCAAAGATTTAAAAGAAGCTTTTCCAAATCTTGATAAAAAAGGTTTTTTTGAAAATGCAAAACAAAACAATACTAATGTTTTTCAAGATTTAATCAATCAAAAAATCACCAAACTTTTAAAAGAAGAACCAAATACAAATAAAAATATAAAAAGCAAAGAAAACGAAGGTGTTTCTTTACTTTCTTCTGCTTTAAAAAACATAGAGCTTCCAAAAAAAGATGTAAAAGTAAAAGAAAATATTCAAAATATAGATTTCAAAGAAAAATTTATAGAAAAAATTCAAGATAACAAAGAAACAAAAGACATAAAAAATATAAAAAATATTAATAAAAATGATAAATTAAATGATATAGAACTCATTAATCTAACTCAAAATTCAAACTTAAAAAAAGAAATTAAAGATAAAGAAAAAATAGATTTTAAAGAAATATTAAAAAATGAAAAATTAACTACCAGTGAAGATAGTTTTAGTAAAAAAATAAGTTCTGTTTTAGAAAATTCAAAGGACTTAAAAGCTGAATTAACAAATACAAAAAATACTCAAAATTTACAAAATCAAGATTTAAAAATTAATTTAGAGAATTTATTAAATACTCAAGAAAAACAATTAAAAACAGAAAAAAATACTCAAAATACAGATGTTTTTAACGATATTTTCAAAACCACCAAAGAACTTACAAAAGATGATAGTGATCATAATGAAGAAAATTTAAATTCTTACGTGAAAGAAATGAATAGAGTTTCCAATAATTTTGTGAAAAATCAAAATATTCCTATGAAAGAAACTTTCAATGATTTTGCCCAAGAATTTAAAGACAAACTAGAAAGTTATAAAGCACCTATAACTCGCTTTAGTATAACTTTAAATCCACACAATCTTGGAGAAGTAGAAGTTACCTTAGTCCAAAGAGGATCTAATCTAAACATCAGCTTTAATTCTAATCAAAATACTTTAAATCTTTTCATACAACATCAAGCTGAGTTTAAAAACGCTCTTGTAAACATGGGCTTTACAAATTTAGAAATGAATTTTAATAATCAAGAAAGAAAAGAACACAATAATCAACAAAAACAAAAAAATAACAATAATAAAGAAGATAAGGTGAATTTCGAAAAAGAAATTCAAGAAAAACCGAGCTTAGAAATGGTTTTAGCAAAATATTTTTAAATGGAATATTTTTTGCTTTAAGCTTTAAAAATATATAAAAAAGGATTTTTATGTCAAATATAAATACACAAACTCTTCAAGGTCCTTTAGCAACACTTAATACTAAAGATATGCCAAATGCAAAAGGAAATGCTAGAGCTGGAGAAGGCGATAGTGGGTTGATTTATAACCCTGGAGCAGAACTTGACAAGGATGCATTTTTAAAGCTTCTTTTGATAGAACTTCAACACCAAGATCCAACCGATCCTATGGATACTGAAAAAATGCTTACTCAAACAGCACAACTTTCAGCACTTGAAATGCAAGATAACACCAATAAAACCATGACTCAACTAGTAGATGCGATGGCGAAACTACAAAATTCTATTGCAGCAAGTACCGGTATGAGTGCATTAGCTGCGGTTGGAAAACTTGCAACAGTTAAAGATGATTATCTTGTGGTAGCAGATGATGATATACAATTTCAAATTAATATGTATTTACCAAAAGAACCACAAAAAGGTAAAAAGACTGATATTGACACTGAAGGTTTTGAACTTAAGAAAAATGGTGAAGACAAATTAGACATTACAGGTAAGGTAGATAAAGAAATAGCAGAGCCTGGGGAAACTGTATATGTAAAATTAGTTGATGATAAAGGCCAAGAAGAAACTGTTAAAGCAGTAGTTGGCGAGGATCAAACCTTTAAAATCATAGGACATACTCCAAGCGTTGATATCAAAACAGCTAAGATTGATTCAGCTTATAAATCAGATAGCGAACCTGTAACATTTACTATTTATAACGAAGCAGGTGATCCTGTAAGAACAATGAAAGTTAAAGATATGACTGCGGGTATGAAACAAATTGTTTGGGATAGAACAGATGATAGTGGAAATCCTGTGCCATCTGGTAAATACTATGTAAGAGCAAATTATATAGGTGAAGATGGAACAACAGTTAACTCAACTTATGGTGCTTATCCTATCACTGGTGTAAGATTTGAAGATGGTGAAGCTCTAGTTGGTATGGGCGGTAGCTGGGTTAAATGGGAAGATATTAAAGAAATTACAGGATAAAATCATGTTTACAGCATTTTACAATGGAGTAAATGGAGTAAAATCCCAAAGTTATGGTATAGACAATACTGCTCACAATATAAGCAATGTCAATACAGTTGGTTTTAAATACTCTGATGTAGCATTCAAAGATGTATTTTACAGCACTGTTACAACCCAATCATACAACAAAGGTCAAACTGGTTATGGTAGTGTAGCAGGAGCTACAAATGATGTTTTTGAACAAGGACCACTAGTTTCTACTGATAATGAATTTGATGTGGCTATTGCTGGAAAGGGCTTTTTTGGTGTAAGTAATGCCAATGGAGTTTATTATACTAGAAATGGTGCTTTTAAACCTGATGCAAATGGATTTTTAGTAGATTCCAATGGTAATTATGTGCTTGGAACTATGAATCCATCATTAAAAGAAATTCAGCTAAGCGATAGGGTTTCTAATATGTTTGGTCAAGTTATGGGACAAAAAGTTACCACAGCTTGGAGTGGAACACCTGGAGAAAATTTCCAAATAGGTGGAGTTAATACCCAAGGGCCTATTTCTGTGCCTAAAAATCTTTATTTACCACCTCAACCAACACAAAATATCACTTGGAGTGGAAATTTAGACACAAGCACCAAAACAGAAGCAGTGAATGTAGATGTAGATGCTTCTAAATTTGAATTTAGTAAAAATGAAGATGGTAGTGTAAAAATTTCAGGTAGTGTAAAAGATGAGCAAATTTTTGGTTTAAAGCCTGGTGATACTATATATTTTAAAATTACTGATGAAAAAGGTGCTAGTCAAACATTACAAGCTACTTTAGATGAGAATTTGGCTTTTAGTATTGACAATCAAAAACTAGATAAAGTAGATTTAGAAACAGCTAAGTTAGAATCATCTCATTTAAGTGTAGAAAAAGAAGTAGCTGATAGCACAGAACTTTCTGCAAAATTAATTAATCCTGATGGTTCTACTAGTTGGGTTAAGGTTAAATTAGATAGAGTTTTACCGCAAAATGGCACAGATTTAGAGTACAAAGCCGTTGCTCAAGTATATGATAATGATGGCAATAAAATAGGTGGAACTACCGAAGGTTTAATCACCTTTAATGAAGCTGGAGCTTTGGTATCTAGCACTCTAAACTCAGTTGATAACAATGGAACAAAAGTCAATATAAACCTTGGTTCTTATTATGATCCAAATATACCAAATTCAGGTTATGATGGACTTCATGCTTTAAAAAATAAACAGCCTTCAGTACACACACAAACAGATGGCAAAGGTGAAGGGTTTTTAAATAATTATTCTATCAACACAGATGGTACTATCATCGCCACTTTTACCAATGGTGATCAAATAGCTATGGCAAAACTTGCTTTGTTTAATTTTACCAATGAACAAGGTTTGGAAAAGCTAGGAGAAAATCTTTATGGACAAACAGGAAATAGCGGTAATCCAACCTTTTTGCTTGATGATAATGGAAATTTCAGCACAGCAACCTTTAAAGGCTCTTATTTAGAGCAATCAAATGTAGATTTATCCGTAGCATTTACAAACTTAATCACTTTACAAAAAGCTTATGATTCAAGTAGTAAAAGTATCACAACAGCTGATCAAATGATACAAAAAGCAATCAACATGAAACGCTAATTTTAGCCTTTCATGATGGTTCTTTTGAATTTTTTTCTAAAATATATTTTATTTCTTGCTCAAAAAATTCATACACCCTAAGTTGCACTAAAGCTTCTTCTTCATTTTTATCCATCAAACGCTCAAGTCTATGAAAATTAATCTTTTTTGCATATCTTGGATTTTTCTTTAAAAGTGAAGCAATATTTTTAAGCAAAGCATCTAAACTAAGCTCATTTTTTAAAACTCTATCCACATATTCTTTAGAAGTTTGCACTAAAATTGCTTGTCTGCTTTTATCATCTGGATAAACTTCACTTGCAATATCAGCCAAAACTTGCCAAATTTCTGCTTTTATAGTCTTATTTGCCACAATAATAGCAGCAAAAGATTTTGCTCTAAATTCTAAAGATAAATGACTAGGAACAAAAAATTCTCTAAATTTAGATAAAAAGTTTGCAAATATACTCAACATACTTCACCTCAATGTTTTTTAAGATATTTTAAGGTATTATTTCAACTGCCTTCTCTTAGACCTGTGCAATGCTATTTTTAAGCACCGCTTCAGGGTGGGAACACAGCAGAGCACTTAGACTTAGTGTGTGCCGCAGTCATCTGGGAGAGGGTTTTAAAGTTTAAAATATCCTTTAATATCCTCACAAATTCTAAAGAAATTTACCCCATTAATAGTCGGATTTGTTTTAAAATATTCATACATTCCCACAAAACCGCTTTCAAGCTCTTTGGACTTTACTCCATAGCTAATTGACAAAGCTGCTTCTATAAAAGCTGCTAGCTTATCACAATATTTCAAAGCCTTTCCATCAATAGCCTTAAAACGATCTTCATTAACAGCATCTAAACTACCACTATAAACACTTGGTTTGTTATTAAAAATACGATTTTCAAATTCATTTTTTACAAAGGCACTTTCTTCGTTTTGTCCTTCTCTAATACCAAGTATATAGCTAAATTCCTCTCTAAAAGATAGTGGTATAAAAGGTAAAATTTTCTCATTAATAAGCTTCATTTCATACTCATTGATGATTTCATTTAAACCATCTATGCCATATTTTACCGGAGAGATGATATCTCTAGTTAAACTTTCAGGCAAATCATGAAACAAAGCGCAATAAAAATTGCTTTCTATTCTACCATCGCATGCTTTTACTTCTAAAGAATAAAAATAAGACAAAATAGCTACCACAAGCATATGTCCTAAAACTGCAGTTTCTGGAATCCTTGGAGTTTGTGCCCATCTTTTTTGAAAACGCAAGCGTCCACTTAGATCGATTATTTTAGAAATTTTTTGATTAAGAGCTATTTTTCTTGCGCCAATTAACTCATAATAATCTTCTAATTCTTCTTCAACCTTAGCCTTAATCTCATCAATATCACTTAAAAACGAGCTAGTTTGATAAACTATATTAAACTCCCACCTTGTCGCAAAATACGAAGCAGCTTTTAAAATAAGCCTTTCTTTCGCATAATCTTTACCTTGTAAAAAAAGCTCATAGCGTTTTAAAAATGCACCATTTTCAATATCTTGAATCATCGGTGCGATTTTACTTAACACCCAAGCACTTACTTGCTCATTTTTTGCACGCGTTATTTCATGGTACACATCAGGGCGTATATCAGTCACTACTACCCTACTTAAAAACTCAAAAATCCCCGCTTCTATGATAAAGCGCATATTGACATCTTTTTCCATTTTAGCAATGAAATAAGCAATGATAAATTTATGTGCTTGCTTATCAAGCTCGACTAAATTTGTCATTCTAGGATAATCATTCCATCTTGATATAGAAGCTGCTTTAAAAATATGCTCTATTAATTCTACACTAATCATTTATTTCCTTTTTTTGCTGTGATTTTACTTTATTTTATAATCTTTAGCAAATTTTATTTTGATATTGTGATTTAATGTTTTATTATTAAGTAATGCAATAAGAAGAATTTGAGATTAACAAGCTTATGTCAATAAAAATTATAAAACTAGCTTTAAATCATCAAAAAAGCTCTTTTGTTTTATAGAGTGTATATCCTTCATAATAATAGCTTGCGTCAATCCCTCTTGCAAAAATATTAAAACTATAAATGTCATCACTCAAAGCATTTTGAAGTAAAATTTTTATCTCTACATCTTTAATAGGACTTCTTTGCATAGCCATTATATAATCATCTTTATCAATCAAACTCCAATCAACCACTTTTTTCAACTCTTTTTTAAGTATTAAATCAAGCCAAATTCTCATGCTTCTGCCATTTCCTTCTCTAAAAGGATGAGCTACATTCATTTCTACATATTTTTCTACAATTTGTTCAAAGCAAGATCGTTCCATAAGTTCTATTTTTTTAATTGCCTCATGTAAATAAACAGCAGGAGCAAATCTAAAATTTCCTTTTGAAATATTTACCTCTCTTATTTTTCCTGCAAAATCATGAATATCTTCAAATAATTTTTGATGAATCACCCTTAAGCTTTCAAAACTTCCTGCTTTTAATGTATCTAAAAAACCACTTTCAAACAAAGCTTTTGCCTTTAGTTTGCTTATTCTTTCTTCTTCTTTGGCTAATTCTAGTTGATTTTTTATACCAAGTTTATTTGTAAGTATCATTTTAAACCTTTAAAGTTTATATTTTATAAGATATTTAATATAAACTTTATTAAATTTATGACTTAAAACTCTTTTGTTTGGCTTAACTTAAGATAAATTTCATCATTTTTACTAAGCTCTTTATGATGATAAATACTAAAAATATGTCCTTCCAAACTCACACTTAACTCATAAAAATCCCCATAAAACACGCATTCTAAAACACTGGCTTTTAAAGGGGTTTGTGAAGTTGAAATTTGTATATCATTAGGGCGTAAAATACCATTTTTACTTTGCAAATATGCTTTGAATTTCTCATCTAAAATTGTATTTGGATCTATAAAAAATGCCTCGCCCAAAAAGCAAGCACTATCTATATTTTTAGGCTTGTAAAAAAGCTCTTTGGCGCTTCCATAGTCTAAAATTTTCCCATCCTTAATCAAAGCAATATTATCTGATAAATAAAAAGCATCATCTTTATCATGTGTGACAAAAATAGCACTAAGCTTATGCTCTTTTAAGATATTTTTGATTTCTTTGCGCATTTTAACGCTTAAAGTGTGATTTAAATTTGAAAAAGGCTCATCAAAAAGTATGATTTTTGGCCTTGCAACTATGGTTCTTGCTAATGCTACTCTTTGGGCTTGCCCACCGCTTAGCTCATTTGGATAGCGCTTTAAAAGTGTATTTAAATTTAAAATTTCTAAAACTTCATCAAGTCTTTGTTTTTGCTCATTTTTGCTTAAAGAGCTTATACCAAAGCATATATTTTCTTCTACATTTAAATGTGGAAACAAAGCATAGTCTTGAAACAAAACCCCCACATCACGCTCTTGTGGGGCTAAATATACACTCTTAGAAGCAACTAGTTTATCTCCTATATAAATACTACCATCATTGATTTCAAAAAAACCTGCTATACAACCAAGCAAAGAACTCTTACCACATCCACTTTCTCCCAAAATACTGACAATCTCACCTTCTTTTAAGCTCAAAGAAATTCCTTTTAAAACTTCTGTTTTTCCAAAAGATTTGTAAAGATTGTCAATTTTTAAGATTTCCATTATTGTCCTTTTTGATTGTTTTTATTTTGCAAATAATGCATTAAAAATGTAGGAATAATCCCAAATAACACTATAATCAAAGATGGCAAAGAAACATTGTAAATTAACTCATTTTCACTATAAGCAAATACAAGCGATGAAAGTGTTTGAAAACCTGATGGTGAAAGTATAGTCGAAATAGGCAATTCTTTTAAAATATCCACACAAATAATCACCACAGCTAAAGCTAAATAATGCTTCATCAAAGGAAAATGAATTTGAGTGAAAATTTTAAGTGGTTTTGATTTTAAGGTTAAATTCGCATAGTCTATGTTTTTAGAAATTCGCTCATAGCCTGATTGAGTTGCAAAAATCCCTGAAGCTAAAAATCTTACAAAATATCCAAAAAATAATACTAAAAATCCACCACCTATGGCATATTCAAAAGATAAAAGATCAAAAATATAATTTAACACACCCAAAATCACTAAAATTCCCACAGCTACCACAGCTCCAGGTAAAGAATACCCCAAAGTCGTAAGCCAAAGGATGATTTTAGAAGCTTTTGTATCATTTAAACGCACCACAAAACACAAATAAAATGCCACCCCCACAATAGCAAAAGAACTCACCAAAGCCACGCTAAGGCTATAAAATGCAGGTGTTAAGACATTGCTTAAATTTTGCATAAAATCAAACCCGGCCCAATAAACAAGCCATATAATAGGCACGACAAAGGCCAAAAATGCCACTAAAAAACACCATAAAAAGGCTAAGAATGCCTTTAAGCCTTTTAACTCATCTTTTGGAGTAGGCAAAAATACATTTTGATTAAAACCTTTTTTGCCTCTTTGAATTTTTTCTAAAAGCATTAAAAGTGCGATAAACACTAGCAAAGCCACGCTTAAAGCCACAGCACTCACTTCATCACCGCCACTTCCCCATGTTCTAAAAATTCCTGCACTAAAAGTATCTACGCCAAAATACGCCACCAAGCCATAATCACTCAAAACCTCCATAGCCACCAACAGCAAAGCACCCACTATACCCACACGGCAAAATGGCAAAATCACTTTGAAAAATGTTTTTAGATTAGAAGCCTTAAGTGTTTTAGCACTTAAAATGATATTACCAAGTCCATAAGCAAAGGTATTTTTAGCAAAAAAATACACATAAGGGTAAAGTGCAAAAGATAAAATCACAATCACACCATATGCATTCATGATATCTATACGCCTATCAATGCCTAAAAAAGTAGGGATTAAACCTTGAAATTCAAACAAATCAATCCAAACAAAACCCATCACATAAGAAGGTATAGCCAAAGGTAAAATCAAAAACCATTCAAAAAATTTCGAGCCAAAAAATTTATAAAAAGCTATCAAATAGGCACTAACTAAACCTATAATCAAACACAATACTAAAGTACCAAACAATATAAAAGCACTACCAAAAATATATCGTGGCAAGACATTTTTACTCAAATGTTTTAAGGTGTTAATATCTATAAAAGGAAGGTGCAAGATGATGGCAAGTATAGGCAGTATAATTAAACTACAGAAAAAAAAGGTGGCAAAAGACCACCTTAGACTTAAAAATTTCAAATTTTATTTTTCCTTAATTATTTCCATTGAACTTCATCAAAAATCATTAAAGCTTCTTTAGCATTACCCCAGTAAGCTTCAAAATTTGGTTTTTCAATTTTAAACTCGCCCCATGATTGTAAAATTTTAGCAGGTTTTACTTCTTTATTTACCGGATACTCATAATTTTGGTTTGTTAAAATTTCTTGTGCTTCTTTTGAAAGCATAAACTCGATAAATTTAACAGCAGCTTCTTTATTTTTAGAAGTTTTTAAAACACCTATACCACTTACATTAATATGTGTTCCTCTACCATCTTGGTTTGGAAAAATCACTTTTACTGAATTTGCAGCTTCAACATCTTTAGGATTTTTTGAATTTGCTAAATGCCCTAGATAATAACTATTTGATATAGCTACATCGCCTTCTTTTGCATAGATTGCACGAATTTGATCACGATCCCCACCTTTTGGAGTACGTGCAAGATTATTTGCTATACCTTGTGCCCATTCTTTTGCTTTTTCTTTACCCAAAGTATCAATCATTGCACTTAATAAAGAGATATTATAAACATTATTTGAACTTCTTACTAAAACTTTACCTTTAAATTTAGGATCAGCTAAATCCTCATAAGTTTTAATCTCTCCATCTTTAATTCTATCTTTAGAAGCGATAATGATTCTTGCTCTTGTTGTAAAAGCATACCATTCGTTGTTTTTACCTCTTAGCTCTTTTGGAGAAAGTTTTTCTAACTCAGGTGAGCTAACTGAAACAAAAAGATTATTTGTGCGAACTTGTTCTAAATTTCCCGCATCAGCAGTCATAAACAAATCTGCCTTTGAATTTTTACCTTCAACTTCTAATCTTTTAGCAAGCTCATTAGCTTTAGCTTGCACCACATTTACACTAATGCCTGTTTTTTCTTGAAATAATTTGAAAATTCCTTTATCAGAATCATAATGACGATGAGAATAAATCGTAAGCTCTTGAGCGCTTAAACTCATAGCAGCTAATAAAGATAGTAAAACTACTTTTGCTTTCATTTTATAAATTTCCTTAATTTTAAATTTTGAAATTGATAAGGATTATTATATTAATAATTCACTTTATATTTACTTAAATTGATACACATAATCATTTTAAAATAAAATGATACAAAATTAACATAAATCAAGATATTTTTTCTCTCATTTTTATATAATCACCAAAAATACAATATGCAAAGGAGAAAAAATGACTCAAGAACAAATTCAAATCATCAAAGATTGTGTGCCAATTTTACAAAAAAATGGCGAAGTTTTAACTAAAGAATTTTATAAAATCATGTTTGAAGAATATCCTGAAGTAAAGCCTATGTTTAATATGGAAAAACAAGCTTCAGGAGAGCAACCAAAAGCTTTAGCAATGGCTATTTTAATGGCAGCAAAAAATGTAGAAAATTTAGAAAATATGAGAAGCTTTGTTGATAAAGTAGCTATCACTCATACAAAATTAAATGTCAAAGAAGAACATTACCCTATAGTAGGCGCTTGTCTTTTAAAGGCTATTAAAGTAGTATTAAATGCAGATGAAACTACACTAAAAGCTTGGGAAGAAGCTTATGGTGCTATTGCTAAATTTTACATAGACATTGAAAAAGAAATTTATGCAAAAGCTAAGTAATCATAGGCTTTGATTTCAAAGCCTAGAATTTTTCTACGGCATTTTTTGCTAGTTCTTTTATATCGCCTTTTAATTCACAAATTTGACCATTTTGTGCGAGTAAAATTCTATCAGCCATATCAAAATACGCATCATCATGAGTTATAGCAAATATAGTAATGCCTTTTTGCTTTAAAAGTGGCAAAAGTTTAGTATAAAAAAACTTTCTAAACATAGGATCTTGATCGGCAGCCCACTCATCTAAGATCAAAATATCCCTTTTTTCAAGTAAAGCATTAAGCATAGCAAGACGCTTTTTTTGTCCAGCTGAGAGCTTTATAGTACTAAAAACATTTCCAACAAGTTCTACTTTTTCATTAAGTTCTAAAATTTCAAGCCAGTATGCTAAGTCCTCTTTGCTAAATTTCTCATCTTCTAAAACATGCTCAAACAAATGAAAATCACTAAAAATAGCACTAATTAAACTTCTATACTCGTAAATATTTTCCGAAGTTATTTTTTCATCATCTAAAAAAATACTTCCTTTAAAGTCTGTAAAAAGTCCTGCTAAAATCATAGAAAAAGTAGATTTACCACTACCATTTTTACCTATTAAAAATACACATTCACCTTTTTTAAGCTCAAAATTTACAGGTTTTAAGGCAAATTTTTCATTGTATGCAAAAGACACATCTTTGAAAGAAAGTTTTTGCCAAGTTTTTTTATTTTGACTGAGTTTAAACTCATGAGAATAATTTTCTAAATTTAAATTTGAAATTTTATCTAAAGCGATTTTTGCCATCATAAGCGTAGGAAAACTTCCTATCATAGCTCCAAGTGGCGCTCTTAAAAAAAGCACACTCAAAGCGATAGTCGTAGCACTTTGCAAACTAGCAAGTTCATAATTTAAAGCTATATAAAACTCCACTCCTACCAAAGCTAGCATAGCACTATTGCTCCAGTTGTTAGATAAAATATGCAAAATATTTCCCATAGTGGAGCTTTTTTTCTTTTTCAAAGCATTTTTTTCAAACTCATTTTCATAATAATACTTTGCTCTTAAAGGATTTAAGGTTAATTCTTTATGTCCTTGTAAAATATTTTGATAATTTTTTTGCAAAGCATCATCATTTTCTCTAGCATTTTTAAAATAAAAATACACTTTGCTCATCAAAAAATTATCCACCAAAAAAACACACACTATCCACGCTAAACACAAAAAGAAAATTTCTAAAGAAAGATAAGCTATATAAGCACTTACACAAATAATCAAAACACTTGATTGTATAAATTCAGGAAGCCTTAAAAGCCCAAAAGAAATACTACGCACATCATTATTTAAAGAAGCTAAAATCTTTGCTTTAGTAGTGTTTAAAATACTCAAAACACTTGTATCTAAAATTTGCTTTACAACCCTTCTTTGCATTTTAAAAATAAAACTTTGCCCAAACGAGCTTAGAGCAATTTCTACAAAAGAAGAACTCGCAAAAAATACAAGCAATAAAAGCACAAAATACACAATGATATTTGAGTTTTCAAGGCTAGTTTTTAATAAAAACTCATTGATAAAAACTAAAGTTAGCACACCTAATATACTAGTAAAAATGCTAAAAAGCAAAAAAAGAATGATTTTAAATTTATTTTCTTGAAATAAAATCCACAAAAAACTCACAATGATACCTTTTAAATAATAATTATAAAATTATAACAATTTTTAAAAATTATTTTTTAATTACAAAGCCTTATTTTATGGTGTTTATAAATTTAAGATATTTTTTATCTTAAATTATTTTTAAGCTTAAATTTATAAATATAGTATTAACATTTCTTAATTGTTAAGAATATATTAGTAATACCCATTACAAAAATATATTTTTATTCTAACAAGCAACCCATCAAACACATTAACTATTTTTTGAAAGGACTTTTTCAATGAATATAAATTTATCTAAAAATCACCTCAT
>NZ_JAKMQV010000006.1:0-87753 GCF_025771745.1 Campylobacter sp. IFREMER_LSEM_CL2127 | reverse complement strand
GTTTAGTTTTAGACTTATTTATATTAAGTATATTTTATAAATTTGATTTTAAAAGCATATAAGAGTATTAAGTTATAGAATAATTCTTACTAGCATAAAAATAGTGTTATAATAAACACATGATTGATTGTCAAAAAAAGGAGAATCAGCATGAATGAAAACTATTTAGAAACAAAAGAATTTTTGTTTGAAAAGTATAAAAAATAGTCTTCAACAAAAAAAAGTGCACAAGTATTCTTGGAATATCAACTCCAACATTAGATAGATTAACAAAAAATAAAAAGATAGACTCTATGGGCATATCTTGCTATGTATTATTTTCCATTGAAGAAATAACTAAAGTTGTATCAGGGGGGGGGGTTAAATCTTTAAAATGAGATTTAACCATGTAAATTATTGAATTTTCAAAAGTATATATTATTTATATATTTAATTTTAAGGTATGGATACTTAGGGGTTTGGTTAGTAAATTACACGCCTGCTAAATCCACCATTTTATTTAATCTTGTATTTTTTTCTGATCAAAACTTTTTTAAATTACATTCTTATTTTAATTATTTTTTTAAGGGTTTTATATTAAAGCTAAATTCAAATTTCTTATATGTTAAATTAGAGTATTAAAACTAATGAAAATCATTAAAAGCAAGATTAACAATATTTTTATTTACTATTAATTTATATTCTTTGAAAAATTTTATTAGGAAATTGGTTGCGAAGGGGAGATTTGAACTCCCGACCTTCGGGTTATGAGCCCGACGAGCTAACCACTGCTCTACTTCGCGGCATCATATGAAGTGGATGGGGTAAAGGGATTCGAACCCCTGAATGACAGGACCAAAACCTGTTGCCTTACCGCTTGGCGATACCCCAATAAATCGAAATAATTTTTAAATTAAAAGTGGTATTATATATTATTTTTTACATAATGTCAAGAAAAATGTTATATAATTTCTTAAAAAATAAAAAAGGAGATTAATAGTGGGATATATTAGTGTAGAACAAGCTATAAAAGAACTTCAAGATGGCAAAATGCTAGTTATGGTAGATGCAGAAGATAGAGAAAATGAGGGGGATTTGATTTTCCCTGCACAATTTAGCTCACAAGAAAAAGTAAATTTTGCCATTACTCATGCAAGAGGTGTGGTGTGTGTAGCATTGAGTGAAAATTTGGCTAAAAAATTTGAACTACCTTTAATGGTGCCTAAAAATACATCAAATCACGAAACAGCTTTTACCATAACCGTTGATGCAAAAAATGCAACAACAGGGGTAAGTGCTTATGAAAGGGATATGACTATACAAATTTTTGCTGATGATAATGCAAAGGCAAGTGATTTTGTGCGTCCTGGTCATATTAATCCTTTGATAGCAAAAAAAGGTGGGGTTTTAGAAAGAACAGGTCATACAGAAGGAACAGTAGATTTATGTCGTTTGGCAGGATTAAAAGAAGCATGCGTGATATGTGAGATTGTTAAAGATAATGGAGATATGGCTAGAAGAAGCGATTTGCTTGAGTTTTGCAAAAAACACGATATTAATATGATTACTATTTCAGATTTAATCGAGTATCGTTTAAAAAATGAAAGTTTGATTTCTTTAATCAAAGAAGAAGACAGTATTTTAGCGGGTTTTAAAGCTAAAAAAATGACTTTTAAAGATCATAATGAAAATGAACATATAGCTTTTAGCTTTGGCACTTTGAAAGAATGTGAGAATGTTAAATTTTATCTTAGTGGAAGTGACTTTGAGCTTCTAACTTCTAATAAATTTAATGAATTATTAAAACAAATTGAGTTTTTAAGTCAAAAAAGTGGTGTAATCATTTTCATGAAAAATGAAAAACAAGAAAACACACAATATAAAAATTACGGCATAGGAGCGCAAATTTTAAGATATTTAAAAATTTCAAAAATCAAACTTCTAAGTCAAAATACCGATAAAGAATTCATAGGCTTAAAAGGTTTTGGGCTTGATATTACAAGCAGTGATTTTAAAGCTTAAATTCTAAAAACTTAAACTTATCGCCAAAGTTAAACATCAAATTTTTACTTTGGCTGATAAAGTTTTTACAAATTTGAGGGTTAGTATTTTTAGCTTGCTCGATAATTTCTTCCAAACTAAAGTCAATTAAGGCTTGATTTTGATTTTTATATTCTAACACTTCAAAGCCCTCTTCTTTTAAAACTTGCAAAAAATGATCAAAATTTACATTATATGTAATATCGCTTTTAGCAAAAAAATCTTTTAAATTCTCTTCAAAAAGATTATACACTTGGTGATTTTTATACATTCTAATACTAATTTTTTCTTCTTTTTTTGCATAATCAAAACATGCAAAAGTTAATTTTTCACAAGTTTGTTTTAATTTGGATAAAAAAGGTTTATAAGAGATACAAAGCTCACTATTGGTGATAGCATATTTTTTACACTCTTTCAAAAGATCTTCATTCATAGGCTTAAAAACAATGTTTAAATCATCACCAACATATGCCATTGTTTCATCTTTTATAAGCTCACATGCAAAACAATCAAATAATTCATTAGCATAAAAAAAGGCATTTTTAAAATGACATTCTTCTAAAGAATTATAAATTTTTACATCTAAATCATATTCATCAAAAAGTTTTTTTTGAACACTTCTTAACTTTTCATGTGGCTCTATGATAAAACACTCAATCTGCTCTAAAACATCAGCTCTAAGAGTGTATAAAGCTTGTATGAAATCAAGCATTAAATGCCCTTCATTTGCTCCTATTTCCACAACTTCAACCGGTAAAGTTAGTTTTTTATCATCTATAAGTTTTAAAAAATGATTAGCTAAAAGTACCCCGAAAAGATTTCCCACGCTAACTGCGGTATAAAAATCTCCATTTTTGCCAACACTCACAGCTTGGGAGTAATATTTATCAATCCAATTTTGAAAAAACTCACTAAAAGCTATCATTATAAAGCATTAAATTTAGCTATAAAATCAAGTGGATCAACTTGCACACCATTAACTAAAATTCCAAAATGCAAATGTGGTCCTGTAACCCTACCACTAGCTCCACTCAAACCTACAAGCTCGCCTCTTTTTACCTTTTGTCCTACTTTTACATTAAGTTTTGATAGATGATAATATTGAGAATAAAGCCCATATCCATGATCAATCACTACTGAATTTCCCGCATAGTAACGATTTGAAGCAATCCTTACAATACCATCATTACTCGCATAAATTTTTGTCCCACTTGCTGCTCTAAAATCAGTTCCACTATGATAACTTTTAAGAGTGTCATTAAACAATCTTGCTTTTCCAAAATCACTTGTAATTTTACTTTCTAAAGGGTATGTAAAATTGCCTTCAAATAAAGCTGTATTAGTATAAGTATTATAAACCTTAATAGCTTCTTGATATTCTTTGCTAATGCGATCAAGTGTTTCTTTAGGTGGATTGACCTTAGAAGCGCTAACTTTTAAAAATTCTTTTTTGTAATTTCCTTCGCTAAATTTTATGTTAATTTCTTCTTTAGAATTATCTTTAAATTCAGCTATTAATTTTCTATCTTTAGGATTTTTATAAGGCATAGCTATACTAACAATGACTTTATTTTTATACTCAAAAAAAGGAAGTTTTTTAGAATTTGAGCTAATTTGTAAAAAATTATTTTTATCAAATTCTAAAAAAACTACTTGACCTTTTACAAGCTCAATCTCTCTAGCTTCTAAAGTAAAAACCAAAAAACATAGAAAAAAAAGAATTTTTCTCATATACTAAGCTCTTTAATATCAGCTATTTTTAAAAACTCACGATAAATTGCGCATACTAAAGCTTGACGATTGTTTTTAATATTTTCATCTTTGTCATTAATCATTACTTTATCAAAAAAAGCATCAATTTGCGGTTTAAGCGCAAAAAGGCTTTCTAAAAGCTCTTGGGTATTATTTTCTTTTGTTTTACACTGCATAAAAGCTTGATATAAATCTTTTTCTTCTTGAGTGTTAAACAAATTTTCATTAATTTGAACCTCGCTTAATACTGCAATATTTGCCAAACGCTTAAAAGTAGCAAAATTTTGACTAAAATCTGCCTTATTTGCACTTTGAATCAAAGCTTTAATACAAGAATCAATATAAATAACATCATAAGTTTTAGAGCTAAGCACAGCTTTAACAAAAGAAGCATTTACTTCATAAAAAGTATATAAACGCTCTAAGATAAAATCTAATAAAATTTTCAAATCAAAGCTTTTATACTCACTAGCTATTGCTTCTAAAAATATCTTAAGATCAAAATTTTTATTTAAAGCTAAAATAATTTTTAAAACACCATTTGCTGCTCTTCTTAAAGCGTAAGGATCTTTTGTACCACTTGGGATTTTCCCCATTGAAAAAAGCCCCATAAGTGTATCAAATTTATAAGCTAAAGCTACAATGGAACTAAATTCATTACTTGGCATAGCTGAATTATCGCCATTTGGAAGGTATTGCTCTTTAATAGCCAAAGCAAGCTCATCGCTCATACCCATAGCTTTGGCATAATAAGATCCCATAATACCTTGAAGATCAGTAAATTCATACACCATTTGAGTACTTAGATCAGCTTTTGAGTATTCTATGGCTTTTAAGATTTCATCTTTTTGAGTATTAGCAAAAACATCACAAAGCTTAGCGGCGATTTTTTGCTCTCTGATGATTTTATCTTTTAAAGTTCCAAGCCCTTCAAGATAGATCATTTGGCTTATTTTATCATTATTTAAGCCATGCACTAAGTCATTTTTCCAAAAAAACATCGCATCACTTAATCTTGCCCTTAAAACCCTTTCATTTCCATTAATGATTTTAGAATAATCTTTACAAACTGCATTAGAAACTACAATAAAATGATTGCTTAAAGTATTATTTTTAAATACTGCAAAATAGCGTTGATTTTCTCTCATGGAAGTGATGATTACCTCACTTGGGATTTCTAAATACTCTTTTTCAAAATACCCTAATAATGCTTTTGGATACTCTGTGATAGCTACAACTTCAGCTAAAAGCTCATCATCTTCTGCAATAGTAATATCATTTTCTTTTTCAAGTGTCTTTAACTGTTCAATGATAAGTTTTTTTCTTTGTTCTTGATCTAAAATAATATAATTTTGCTCTAAAGTTTTAAAATACTCATCAATATTCGCAAAAGCTATCAAATCATAACTAACACTTCTATGCACAAAAGTACTTTTTGCACTTTTAACACCATAGCTTTCAAACTCAATCAACTCATCATTTAAAATACAACAAAGCGAGCGAATAGCTCTAATAAATTCAAAACTACCATCGCCCCATCTCATAGTTTTACCAAAGCTCAAGCTTTTCAAGAAAGCTTCAATCATTTGAGCTAAAACTGCTTTACTCTGTAAGCCTTGCACTTGTTTTTGACAATACAAGACTTCTTTACCTTTAATTTCTTTAAATTCAAGCTCTTCTTCTTTTAAACCACTTTTTTCTAAAAAACTAAGCCCTGCTTGAGTAAGCTTTCCATCTTTATAAGCTATCGCCCTAGGTGCGCCTATAAATTCCACAAAAGAATCATCTTGTTTTTCTTTAAAATTTTCATGGATAAAAACCAATCTTCTAGGAGTATAGAAAAATTTAAATTCAGATTCTAAATGATACTCTTGTAAAATCTTCTCCCATTTTTTAGTAATATTTGGAAGTTCTTTTAATAAAGGAATAGCAGGAAGCTCTTCTGTGCCTATTTCTATTAACAATTTCATTTTACACTCTTTTTTAAAAATTTTTAGTGTATTTTACCTGTTTTTTTTAAAATCTTTCTTTGTTTTTAATTTTTCTTCTCTTTGTTTGGCTTTTTCTTGCATTTGGCGGTTAAAGCCAAACACAAGAAAAACCATAAAAGCTATAAACAAAGCAATAATAATATAATCTATCATTAGTCCCAACACTCTGCATTTTTAATACCAAGCTTTGAAGCGCTAAACACTGGATCTCTACCTTGTCTTTTTTGCTCACTAAAGTCTTTTAATACCTTTTTCACTATACCACCAAGCAATAAAATAGAAATGATATTAATCGTAGCCATAAACGCCATAGTAGTATCAGCTAAATCCCATGCAAATTTTAAATCCATATTTGCGCCAATAAAAATCATAAGCACAGCACTTGCTTTAAAAAGATTGATAATAATAGGATTTTGAGTAAGGTATTTAATATTTGCTTGAGCATAATAATAATTTCCTATCAAAGAAGTAATAGCAAATAAAACTATACTAACAGTAGTAAAATGTACACCTAAATTTCCATAATACTCTCTCATAGATTCTTGCACCAAAGGTAGTGCTGTTAAAATAGGCTTACCATCTACGCCGATATTATTTGCATAAGCAAGTGAAAATAACACTAAAAATCCTGAACTTGTACAAATAATCACATCAATTAATACAGAAAATGCTTGAATAACTCCTTGTTTTGCAGGGTGAGTTGTAAGAGCTGAAGCTGCTGCATTTGGCGCTGAACCCATGCCTGCTTCATTAGAAAATAATCCTCTTTTTATACCTATAACCAAAGCAGAACCTGCAAATCCACCAAAAATAGCTTCAAAATCAAAAGCACTTTTAAAAATCATAGAAAACACTTCAGGAATTTTATCAAAATTCATAAACATTGCTATGATAGATAAACCAACATAAATCATTGCCATAATAGGAACGATAACTGAGCTTACTTTACCTATTTTAGTATGATCACCAAAAAACATATAAGCAGCAAAAACAGCTAAAATTGCTCCTATTACAATAGGCCACCAGCTTTGAGCAAAGCTTACTTCACTAGCATCAACCATGCCTTTATAGTAAAACTCAAATGCTGAAGTCATAGTTTGACTTTGAAGACCATTAAATCCATAAGCATAAGTAATGATTAAAATCACCGCAAAAACAGCTCCAAGCCATTTTAAATTTAAAGCTTTACTAATATAATAAGCAGGGCCACCTTTAAAACTTTTACCATCACGGCTTTTGTAAACTTGTGCTAAAGTACTTTCTGCAAAAGCTGAGGCGCCACCAAAAAACGCCATAGCCCACATCCAAAATAAAGCACCTGGTCCACCCAAAACAACTGCTACTGCGATACCTGCGATATTTCCTATACCAACTCTTGAAGCTGTTGAAATCATCAAAGCTTGAAAAGGAGTAATATGGTGTTTTTCATGCTTTTCTTGCTTTTCTGTTAAGATATCAAACACATAAGGAAGCATTCGAAATTGCACAAAACCAGTCAAATAACTATAATAAAACCCCGTGACAATAAGTAAAATTACTAAAATAGAATAATACTGATTATTCACAAAGGCAACAAATTGGGATATTAAATCCATATTTATCTCCTTTTTTATAAATTTTCAAATACAAATTTATCATAAAAAAATGAATTTGTTATAAAAAAATATAATTTTAGGTTAATTTTATTTTATTTTTTATAGCTATGTGAAATTTTAACTCAAAATATTAACAACAACATCACATAAAACACCTTTAAGTAAAAAGAAAACTTAATTTTTATACACTTAGATTTTTAAAAATTTATCAAGGTGTGCAAGTTGAAACAAAATACGATAAAACTTTTTGTATTTTTTGCCATTATTATTTTTTGGGCTTATTTTTCATTTCCTATTGAAATTTTACAAGTCAAAGATCAAAATGGTTTAGCCACAGGTGAATATGCTTATACCATAGAAGCTAAAGCTTATGTTCATAGTTATTTCACAACACTTGGTTTAACAGTGGGTGGAATTTTAATAGGCATTGCGCTTGGTTTTTTCCTAGCATTTTTAAGATTTTTAGAAATCCAAAGTTTAAATTTTATTATAGATGAATACATAGACATCATACGCGGAACCCCTTTGCTTTTACAACTTTTGATTTTTTCTGTAGTGATTTTTGCTACTTGGAGTGATAATTTTTATGTGGCTATTATCGCACTTGGACTTAATAGCTCTGCTTACGTAGCTGAAATCGTAAGAAGTGGAATTCAAAGCGTAGACAAAGGACAAATGGAAGCAGCAAGAGCAATGGGACTTAATTATTCTGCTTCTATGAGACTAATCATCTTCCCGCAGGCAATTAAAAACATTTTACCTTCTTTAATGAATGAATTTATTTCTTTATTTAAAGAAACTTCAATAGTAGGCTATATTAGTGTTATGGATATTACCATGCAAAGTAAAAGCTTGCAAGCAATCTATTACAACCCTAAACCTATTATTTTTACAGGACTTGTGTATTATGTAAGTGTTAAAATTTTAACACTCATCGCAAGAATTATAGAAGTGAGATTAAATAAACATGATTAAAATAGAAAATTTAATTAAAAAATACGGAGATTTAGAAGTCTTAAAAGATATTAGTGTTGAAGTACATAAAGGCGATATTATTGCTATTATAGGGCCTAGTGGAGGTGGAAAAAGTACTTTTTTACGCTGTTTAAATAAACTTGAAACACCAGATAGTGGTAATATTTATATCAATAATATTAATATACTTGATAAAAAAGCAGATATCAATAAAATTCGTCAAAAAGTAAGCATGGTATTTCAACATTTTAATCTTTTTAATAATAAAAATGTTTTAGAAAATTTATGTCTAGCGCCAGTACAAACAAAAATCATGAGTAAAGACGAAGCAGTAAAAAAAGCACGAGAACTACTCAAAAAAGTTGGCTTAAGTGATAAAGAAAGCTATTTTCCTCACAAGCTCTCAGGCGGACAAAAACAGCGTATTGCCATAGCAAGGTCATTGATGATGAATCCCGATGTGATTTTATTTGATGAACCAACTTCAGCTTTAGATCCTGAAATGATAGGTGAAGTTTTAAACATCATGAAAGAAGTAGCTAAAGAAGGTTTAACCATGCTTGTAGTTACGCATGAAATGGGATTTGCAAGAAATGTAGCTAATCGAATTTTCTTTATGGATAAAGGCATTATAACAGTAGATGAATGTCCTAAAATAGCTTTTGAAAACCCAAAAAATGAAAGATTGAAAGAATTTTTAAATCAAGTTTTAAATCATTAAAATTTTTCAAAAGAGGCAAAATTTTGCCTCAAAGCCTCATAACTCACTATACCTACACTTGTAGCTAAATTTAAACTTCTACCACAATCTTTCATCGGTATAGTAATGGTATTTTCCCATTTTTTTTGCATTAAATCCATAGGTAAGCCAAAACTTTCACTTCCAAAAAACAAAAAATCACCTTTTTGATAATTTACGTCAAAATAAGCTTGAGTAGTTTTAGTTGTCGCAAAGAAAAATCTATCTTGAAATTTTTCATATTCTTTTAAAAAATCTTCTAAATTATTCCATAATAAAGGATTTAATTTTTTCCAATAATCAAGCCCTGCTCTTTTAACTGCCTTTTCATCAATACTAAAAAGTGGATTGATAATATGTAAAGTAAATCCTGCATTAAAACACATTCTGCCTATACTTCCTGTATTTTGCGGTATGCGAGGCTCAACCAAGACTATATGAAACATCTTTTTCCTTAAATGGTGTCCCCAGCAAGGTTTGAACTTGCGGCCTCAGAATTAGGAATTCTGCGCTCTATCCAGCTGAGCTATGAGGACAAATATTTTTTATTATTTTAAGAAAAAATTTATTTTATAGAGCTTAAATTTTAAGCTCTATAAAAAAACATTTTGGATTTTCATCAAAACCTAAAATTCCATTATGTGCATCAATAATTTGTTTTGACAAAGAAAGTCCTAGACCATTGCCTTTTAACTTAGTTGTTTTAAAAGCTTCAAAAACCATTTTTTTATCTTTGATACTTACCCCGTTATCATAAACTTTAATAAAGATTTTATCTTCTTTTTGCTCACATTTAACTTTTATACAACCATCATCATTTTCACTTTCTTCAATAGCATCTATGGCATTATAAAGCAAATTTTGCAAAACCAAAGCAATCAAAGATTTATCTGCGTTGATTTTTAAATCTAAAAATTCAAATGTAAAATCAATATTAGCTAGATAATTATAAGCTCCAATAGCTTGTTCGCATTCATCTTGTAATTCTTTTAAATTAAATTCATTTAAATTAACATGCACTCCTTTTGTAAAAAGCAAAGTAGAATTTACAATACGCTCCACCCTAGAAATAGCTTTTTGAATTTCTAATACTATATGCTTATTTTTTAACTCACTTCTTTCAAACAAAGTAGAACTTAACAAAGAAATAGAACCGATAGGATTGCGTATTTCATGTGCTAGGTGTGCTGCTACTGTACCCATACTGGCTAATCTTTCATTCCTTTTTTCATCGCTAATATCAGTGGCGCTAACTATAAGTTTATCCGCATGAGAGGTGACTTTTATTAAATAAAATTTATGATCAAACTCAAGCTCATAATGAGTTTTTTCAAGATCAATTTTTTCTAAAAGTTTTGGTTGTTGATTAGCTAAGTTATTTTGAAGTGTTATCTTTTTATTAGTATCTAAAACCCACAAAGCCATTGGTAAGACTTCTATAATTTCATTCATTGTTTGCATTAACTCTGTATGATTTTTTATCAATTGATTGTAAGCATTTTCTACTACAAAAGTTTGCTCTATTAAAAATTTTAAACCTTTTTGGAAATCTTCCTTTTCACTAGAATCTAAACTTTTTAAAATTTTCTCATCCACACTTAATCCTTAATTAAAAATTGAAAATCTTCTAAAGTATATAAAAGCAAATTACGCTCCTTATTTAGAATAAGCTCTTTACTAAAGCCACTCTTTGAAAAAAGCACATATAAATTAGGTTGAATTTGCAACTGTTTTGCTTTGTTTTTTAAGGTATTTAAAATATTTTTACATATTTTTCTTTCTTTAAATTTAACCTCACCTAAAACACAAAAATTTTCTTTTTTATAATAAAGATCTATCTCACAATAATAATTCCAAAAACTATACACCTGCTCTACCTTAAGCTTTTTAGCTAAAAATTCTTTACACAAAAGCTCAAAAGTAAAGCTTTGATATTTTTCTAAATTTTCTTGGATTATTCCCATTAGCTCGTTGTATCTTTTCATCGTAATTAAGTTTAAATTAGGATATATAAAATAAAAGAAAAACCTCAATCCTTGATTTTTAAAAACAACCTTATCTTGAATGCTATATGAGCGTAATTCTTTTTTAATCTTTTGTCTTTTATTTTTCACAATAGGCTTTTCTTGACTTTTTTCCAAAGTCAAAATATTTTTTTCTAAAAGTTTATTAACAAGTCCTAGAGCTTGAAAATGCGGAATAGATTTATTGATAGAATAACGTTTTCTATCATTTTTACTTAAAACGCTCAAAGCCTTCAAAGCATTATCATCTAAATTTAAATAAGATAAAATATCAAAAGCTTTTAAAATAAAAACATTTGAAATATTATCGTATAAACTTAATTTCAAATCAAATTCAAATTCATCAAAAATACTATAAAAATCAAAAATATTTTTAAGCTCCAAAGTTTCACAGCGTTTTGAAAAATCACTAAAATTTATAACCACATCCTTATTTTAAATATTTTGTATGATATAATTTTAACAAATTTTTGGGGGATTTTTTTGAATATTGAAACATTAAAACAAGATATTATTTTAAAAAAAGGCATATATTATTTTGATTTTACAGCTAGTGCTTTAGCATTAAAAAGTATAGAAAAAGAAATAAAAAAAATTCTTACAACTTATGCAAATACACATTCAGATAGCTCTTTAAATTCTTTCATCACACAGCAACATTATGAAAATGCAAGAACAAATTTAAAAAAATACCTTGAATTAGATAATAGCTTTGCTCTTATAGCTTGCGGGAGTGGATCTTCAGCTGCTATTAAAAAATTTCAAGAACTTTTAGGTCTATATATACCCCCGCTTATTAAAGAAAAATACTTTAAAAATACAGATAAAAGCACCTTACCTTTAGTTATAGTAGGACCTTATGAACATCACTCTAACGAACTTTCATTCAGAGAAGCTTTGTGTGAATGCGTTCGCATACCCTTAGATAAAAAAGGCGAGTTAGATTATGCTTTTTTGGAAAAATTGTTAAAAAAATCCAAAAACAGACAAGTCATAGCAAGCTTTAACGCTGCTTCAAATGTCACAGGAATTTTAAGTGATTATAAAAAAATCTACACTCTAATCAAACAATATGATGGCGTAGTCGCCTTTGATATTTCCACCTTAGCTCCTTATGCTAACTTAAATCCTAAATTTTACGATGCAGTGTTTATCAGTTCTCATAAATTACTTGGTGGTGTAGGATCTTGTGGCTTACTTGCTATTAAAAAAAATCTATGTGGTAATACTCCTAGCTTTGCTGCAGGTGGAACCGTAGGCTATGTTTCAAGAACTTCTCAGCAATACTTATGCGAGGTTGAAAATTTAGAAGAAGGTGGCACACCTGGAATTATTCAACTTATTAGAGCAAGTTTAGCTTTTAAAGTACGCAATGAAATAGGTTTAAAAAATATAGAAAAAAAAGAAAAAGAGCTTTGTGAGTATTTTTTAGAACAATGTACAAATTTTCCAAAAATGATCTTATATGCAAAAAATATCACTCATAGATTGCCTATTTTTGCTTTTAACATAGAAGGAATTTCTCCTTTTGATTTAGCTTACAAACTAAGCAAAACTTATAAGATAGAAACAAGAGCAGGCTGTGCTTGCGCAGGACCTTATGGGCATGATTTACTAAAATTAAAAGATAATCAAGAGCTAAAATTTAAACCAGGTTGGCTAAGAGTGGGTTTTCATTATACACACACAAAAGAAGATATAGAGTATTTTTTTAAAGCCTTGAAAGCAAGTATCAAGGCTTTAAGTTGATTATTGTAAATCGTATTTTTCTACGATTTTTTGGTAAGTACCATCAGCTTTAACTTTTTCTAAACCTGCATTAATTTTTTGAACAAGCTCAGTTTGTTTTCCTTTATCAAAAGCTATACAAAATCCTGAACTTCCATCATTTTCTTCTAAAAATGCTTCTAACTCTTCATTAGTTTTTAAATAACCTTTACCGATATCTTTATCTGTCAAAACTGCATCAACTTTACCAGCTTTTAAAGCCAAAATTGCAGCTAACATTTCTTCGCTAGCCACCACTTGAGCATTTGGAATAGCCTTAGCAGCACTTTCTTGGATGGTTCCAAGTTGAACACCTATTTTTTTACCTTCCAAACTTTGTTTATCACTAATGCTAGAATCTGTTTTTAGTTTTAAATATAAATTTTTAGTATTAAAATAAGTATCACTAAAATCCATACTAGTAAGTCTTTGTGGTGTTGAACTCATAGCAGAAGCTATCATATCAATCTTTCCAGCTTTTAAAGCGGGGATCAAACCATCAAAACTCATGTTTACCCATTCAAGTTTTAAATTTTCTCTTTTTGCAATCTCTTCTAGCAAATCAACATCAAAGCCGGTAATTTTTGCATCTTTAACAAAATCAAAAGGAGGATAATTTGCAGCTATACCTACTTTATAAACTTTTTCACTAGAAGCACTAGCTTGATTTTTATCGCTTGAGCAAGCACCTAAAGCCAATATACCAAATAACGCCAAAACAACATATAATATTTTTTTCATTTCTTTCCTTTGTTAAAAATTAAAAATAAAATTGATAAATGATTATAATGTGTTTAAACGCCTGTATCTCTTCATATCCGCCTCCTTGTATAATAAATATATCATAATTATAGCAGAAAAAAGTTTTTTGTAAAGACTTGATAGCAAATATTTTTTATTTAAGTTATTTTTTATATATTTTAATTAACAAATTTATATTTTTACCTTTTTACTAATCATTAAAACATAGCCTATTCCAAGACAAATAGACCACATTGAACTACCTCCATAGCTTAAAAGCGGCACAGCAACACCTTTTAATGGAGTCAAGGAAATAATTCCAAAAGCATTCATAAAAAATGAAAATAATAAAAGCAAAGCCACACCCGAACAAAACAAAAAATGAACTTTATTTTCACAACGCCCTGCTATTCTAAAAATTCGAAGTATTACCATCAAATATATAAAACAAATAATACTTAATCCCAATAGTCCTATCTCTTCAGTAATCCCTGATAAGACAAAGTCCGTATGGACCTCACTTAAAAATCCTAGTTTAAAAGTTCCAAGCCCCAAACCCTCTCCAAAAAATCCACCATGAGCTATAGCATTTAAACTATGTGAAATTTGATAAGGCTCTGAATTGTGACTTACTCTTAAAACACTTGCTAGCCAATCAGGAAAGAAAGGTAAAAACGCATCTTGGATATTTCCCCACCAAGCAGAAATACGCTGAATTCTTCTTTGATTACTTAAGATTACCAAAACTCCAATCATTCCAACAATAACCACACCAAAAGCAAAAAGTCTTTTACTAGCTCCTGCAAAAAAAGCTAAAGCAAAAACCAAGAAAAAAGAAATAACGCTTTGCCCTAAATCATTTTGTGTCATATAAATATAACCAATAACAAAAGCAGCTAAAATAAAATAAGGAATTAAAATTAAAACTTCATGTTTGATTGCTTTTTTGCTATCATCAATCCTTCTTGTATAAGACCAAGCAAGGAAATAAATCAAACCTATTTTAAAAAATTCAACTGGAGAGATAGATAAAGGACCAAGCCTAATCCACCTTTTAGCACCACCTGCTGCAGTAGCAAGAAAGGTAGGCAGAAAAGGTAAAATAAGTATAAATAAAAAAGAGATGAGTAAAACGCTTATCATCAAATAATGCGCCATTTTACTATCAGGATTTAATCTTGAAACAAAATAAATAATAGCTATACCACTAAGCCCAAAAAAAAGCTGTCTGATAAAAAAGTGAAATTCATTATATTCTAAATAAAGAACAGTAAAAGCACTTAAAGAATATGAAAAAAGTATTCCTATAGTTATAAGAATGCAACTTAAAAAAAATAACTTTCTATCAGCAACCAATGTTATTCCCTAAATTTTTATAAAAAATTAATTTTAATAAATTGCAACTTAAAATGATGTTATTTTAGCATCAAGTATTATTTTTATATAAAGATTTTAAGCTCTCATAAGCAAGCTGAATTTTCTCAAATTCTTCACGGCAATAAGCTTGTTCGATCTTACTTTTACCTTGATGGCGATCAGGATGATAAATTTTAACCAAATTAAGATAATTTTGTCTAATAGTAGCAAAATCATCACTAGAATTACATCCTAGTGTTTGAAAATAATTTTCAAAAAGCTTTGCCAGAGCATTAAATTTCCAATTAGTACTAGCTTTGTTTTTCATTTTATTTCTAAATTCTAAAAGCTGAGTTTCATTAATCGTAAAATCAACACAATATTTCAAATGCTCATTCACACTAGCTAAAATTTCTAAAAGATTTAAAGTATTATCATCTTTGTATTCTACTGAAAAAATACAATTTTTTTCATCATACACGCTTTTATGATCTTTAAAATACTGCTCTAAATACACAGCAAATAATTTTTCATTCGAACTTAGTGTGATTAAAATATTCTTTTGCGCAAAGCCTATTTTAGCAAAGATTACAGGCTTTAAAGTATTTGCTTGAGCAAGATTTAATTTAAAGGTTTTATAATGTGCAAAAGCAAGATTATCAATTTGATTTCCAGTATTTTTTTTATATTTGTGGTTAACAAGTTTTAAAAAATATCTTCTTTGAGGAATTTCATTTTCTACAAAAAAAGACAAGGTTTTATTTTTATTACCTATAACTTTGGAAAAATTTTTACGGATAAGATCTTGAAAATATTTAAACATTAAAAAATCATCAGTATTAACACTAACTGATTCTAAAGTTTGCACTACTTGCATAAAATCCTCTCTATAAACCTAACTCCACAAAAATGCTTGCTCATTTAAAGCACTAGTGTGTTTTAAAATTTCATTTGGACTATAATCGGCTTTATATGCTAAAGATTGACACCCTTTTACAAAATATCCCAAATAAATATATTTTAATTTTTTTAATTGTGCAAGTTTAATTTCTGTTAAAAGCGAATATTTACCAAGACTTAGATGGGAAAAATCTGGATCATAAAAACAATAAATGCTAGAAATTCCATCTTCTAAAATATCAATCAAATCAACACAAACTAACTTATTGTCTATATAAAAATCAAGCTCATATCCAAAAGTACCAGCATTATCTACATAAAGATTGTAATATTTTCTAAAATTTAAATCATAAATTTTCCAATTTCTTTTATCTTTTTGGTAATGGTGATATTTTTCATAAAGCAATAAATGCTCATCACTTAAAGAAGGTTTTTGTAAGATTATTTTAGTGGCTGTATTTTTTTTCAAAACCCTGCGATAACTTTTGCTAAAATGAAAATTTTCTACTAAAATACGTAAATTTTGACACTCATTGCAATCATTACATATTGGTCTTGAAAAATACGAACCAAAGCGACGCCAACCTCTTGAAACTAGTTCTTGATTTTGTGTTTTTGTGATAAAAGATATATAATTATACTCATTTCTACAGTATCTATTTTCAAGATAAGGACATTCTTCTTCTAAAGTACAAAAACCAATAATATTATTCATTAGATCTTTTTAATATCACTATTTTTTACAAATTCCATAAATTCATTAGCCAAACGCTCTTCTTTTAAAAACATATCTTCAAATTCTTGCTCTTGTTTTTTATTTTCATTTTGTTTAGCTAAATCTTTTTGTATAGCATCTAAGTCAGTATTTTTCATACTAACTCCACTTTTACTCGCTTTAACCTTTTCTTTTTTTACTTGACCTTGTTCTTTTTGAAGTGCTTTTTTTATATCTTTTAATTCATCTAAAAAACTCATGATTGTCTACTTTCTTTTATCTTTTGTAAAGTCGCAGCTATAGCAGCAATTACTTCTTCTTTGTTTTCTTGGTGTCTATCTTCTGTTTTTTCTAAAAGCTCTTCCATATGTGTTTCTATAAAAGAAGTATCAAAATACCCTCTTCTAAATTCTCTTATTTTGGTAATTGCAATCAAAAATGGCACGGTTGTTCTAATATCATCAATCACAAATTCTTTCAAAGCTCTCTCAAGTCTATTAACCGCACTATCATAACTTGAACCTTTAACGATTAATTTTGCAAGCAAAGAATCATAATAAGGTGGCACGGTATAGTCTTTATATAAATGACTATCCACTCTTACAGATGGCCCTAAAGCTGGAAAATATTCTGTGATTTTACCCGGACTTGGAATGAAATTTTTCCATACATTTTCTGCTGTAATTCTAGCTTCTATCGCAAAACCTCTTGGCTTTATATCACTTTGTTCAAGATCTAAAATTTCCCCATTTGCTATACGAATTTGTCTTGTGATAAGATCAATTCCTGTGATTTCTTCTGTGATTGGGTGTTCTACTTGAATTCTTGTATTCATTTCCATAAAATAAAATCTATTATAATCATCAAGTAAAAACTCAACCGTCCCAACATTGGTATAACCCACAGCTTTTGCAGCAGCTACTGCGGTAACTCCTATGGTTTTTCTTAGTTTTTCTGAGATACTTGGACAAGGTGCTATTTCAATGATTTTTTGATGTCTTCTTTGTATTGAGCAATCTCTTTCACAAAGATGGATGATATTACCATAATTATCTGCTAAAATTTGAAACTCAATATGCCTTGGATTAATAACATATTTTTCCATAAAAACTTCATCATTTTTAAAAAAGCTTAATGCCTCTCTCTTACAAGCTTCAAAAGATTTTTCTAAATCTTCTTCTTTATGTACTACGCGTATACCTCTACCACCACCGCCACCACTGGCTTTTAAAATCACTGGATAACCTATTTTTAAAGCTTGAAGTTTGATTTCTTCTAATGTACAATGATTTAATTTTTCAGTACCTGGAACCACAGGAATTCCATTTTTTTTCATTAAATATCTTGCTATATTTTTATTTCCCATTTTACGGATAACATCTGATTTTGGCCCTATAAAGATAATCCCTGCTTCTTCACATTCTTTAGCAAACTCATAATTTTCACTTAAAAAGCCATATCCAGGATGTATAGCATCAGCCCCGCAAGCTTTAGCAATTTCAACTATTCTTTTACCATCTAAATATCCTCTTATGGCATCAGTTCCTATTCTATATGCTTCATCAGCAACTTTTACATGCAAACACTCATGATCAGGTTCAGTATAAACAGCAACGCTTTTTATATGTAAATCCCTACAAGCACGGATTACCCTTACTGCAATCTCACCCCTATTAGCTATTAAAATCTTATGTATCATTACTTTGCCTTAAGCTAAAATATTATTCAAAGAAGATTAGCATAAAAATATAAAAATTCTATAAAATTACTTATTTTTGCTAATTTTAAGAATTTTTTGATAAAATTACTCTTTTATTTTGCGCCCATAGCTCAGCTGGATAGAGCATTTGATTGCGGTTCAAAAGGTCAGAGGTTCGAATCCTCTTGGGCGTACCACTTTATTTACATTCTTTGTCTATAAAATTCCTTTCTAAAATTTTCAAATTCATCTTTGATAATAGCTTCACGCATTTGCTTTACCAAATTTAGATAATAATGTAAATTATGAATACTTGCAAGTCTAAAAAAAGTTAATTCTTTAGCTTTAAATAAATGATTCAAATAAGCCCTTGAAAAGTTTTTACATGTATAGCAAGAACATTTGCTGTCTATAGGAGCATGATCAGTGATAAATTCTGCTTTTTTGATATTAAATTTTCCAAAGCTAGTAAATAAAGTTCCATTTCTTGCATTTCTTGTTGGCATCACACAATCAAACATATCAACACCTCTTGCTACATTTTCTACTAAATCTTCAGGTGTGCCAACTCCCATTAAATATCTAGGACGATTATTATCTACATAAGGCATCATAGCTTCAACCGTATCATACATAGCCTCATTTTCTTCTCCTACGCTTAATCCACCTATAGCAAGTCCATCAAAGTCCATCTCACAAAGTGCTTGAGAACAAATTTTTCTAGCTTCAAAATCCGTTCCACCTTGAATAATACCAAAAATATTCTGCCCTACTCCCACACCTTGACTTTGCTTTAGCTTGTGATAATCAATAGCTTCTTTTGCCCATTTTATAGTGCGTTTTAAAGAGAGCTCTATCCTTTCTTTACTTGCAGGCAATGCCACTAAATCATCTAAAATCATCATAATGTCTGAGTTAAAATCATACTGAGCATCTAAAACACTTTGCGGGGTAAAATAATGCAAACTTCCATCAATATGACTTTTAAACTGAATTCCTTTTTCATCAGGTTTTGAATTTTTACTTAAAGAAAAAGCTTGAAAGCCTCCACTATCTGTTAAAAAAGATCCATTAAATTTACTAAAACCATGCAAGCCACCCATTTGTTTAATCACCTTAGATCCTGGTCTTAAATACAAATGATAAGTATTTGCTAAAATGATTTTTGCGTTTAAAATCTCACTCATATCAACAGCATCTAAACTTTTAATCGCAGCCAAAGTTCCAACTGGCATAAAGATGGGAGTTAAAATTTCACTATGTGTAGTTTTTATACGACAAGCTCTAGCATTTGCACTTTTATATTGAACTTCAAATTCCATTGATTTTCCTATATTTTTTGCATAATCATACCAAAGACTTGCTTATAAGTTTTTTTGAAAGAAAGCCTGTTTTTAACAGGCTTAAAAAATTAGTAGTTTTTTACAAATTCAACGATTTTTTCACAACCTTCAATGATATCTTTTTCATTAGTTGCATAAGAAAGTCTAAAATACCCTTCCATACCAAAACCTATGCCTGGTACTAAAGCTACTTTTTGCTCTTCTAATAATCTTTTACAAAATCTCATAGAATCACTATCAACTTCTTTACAAGAGATAAATAAATAAAAAGCTCCTTGTGGAATTTGTTCTAATTTTAACTTATCGCTTTTAGCTAAAATTTCACACGCTAATTCTCTACGCTTTAAAAAGGCTTGTCTCATCATTTCAATATCACTATCTGCTTTTCCAAGTAAGGCTGGTAAAGCTGCATGCTGAATGATTGAGCAGATATTTGAAGTGCTTTGTCCTTGTAGTTTTTTAACAGCATTATTAAACTCACTCATTTTACTTGCCATATAACCAAAACGCCATCCTGGCATAGCACCGCATTTACTAAGACCATTAATACTTACAGTTCTATTTAAAGCATCTTCACTCACTTGCGCAAAAGCACAAAATTCTCCATCATAAACTAATTTTTCATAAATCTCATCACTTAAAACTACGATTTTAGTTCCTTCTAAAACCTTAGCTAAAGCAGTAATTTCTTCTTTAGAATATATAGCACCTGTAGGATTTGATGGGGAATTAAACATCAAAACCTTTGTTTTTGGAGTAATAGCTTGTTTTAATTGCTCAGGAGTGATTTTAAAGCCATTTTTTGCTTCACCTTCTATAAATACAGGAGTTGCGCCTGCAAATTTCACCATTTCAGGGTAACTTACCCAATAAGGACTTGGTATAATAACCTCATCACCTTCTTCAACTAAACACTCAATTGCCATAAACAAAGAATGTTTAGCACCAACATTGGTAATGATTTCACTTGCTTTATATTCTAAATTATTATCATTTTTAAATTTATATTGTATAGCTTCTATAACTTCTTTTATACCCACAACAGGTGTATAAGCCCCGCAACCTTTTTCAATAGCTTCAATTGCTGCTTTTTTAATGATTTCTGGAGTATCAAAATCAGGCTCACCTGCTGAAAAACTAATAACTTTTTCACCATTTGCTTTTAAAGTTTTGGCTATATCAGTCATTACTAAAGTTAAGGATTCTCCTAAATTTTGAGATCTTTGACTTAGCATTTTTTATCCTTTATTTTTTTGCTTTGATTTTTTATTTGTGTTAATTGTTACAACTTGGAGCTTAAAAAAATCTACGAATAAAATTAAGAGTGTATATTTTTATAAATTTGTGTAGAAACTATACATTTTCTACACATAAAAATTTTACATTGTTTCTTTGAGTAATTATTCCAAAGCTTCTATATCGCTTTCATTATGATGGATAAAACGCTCATCTTTTTCTATAGTTTCAACCAAACGCCCTACTCTTTCCCATCTAACTTTTTTATTTTCATCCCATGAAAAATAAATAAACCAAGGTTGACCAACTATATATTTATAATCCACACTTCCCCAAAATCTACTATCGCTAGAGTGATCACGGTTATCTCCCATCATAAAATACTCATTTTCAGGCACTTTATAATAATAAGCATTAAAACCATAAATATTATTAGCACCTAATTCATCAAAAGAAGCGGGCTTCATAGCAAATTGACCTAAATTTAAATAGCGAAAAAACACACTTTCTATATCCACTCTAGAATCATAATGTATTCCTTTTTCTACAAAAGGTTCTTTTACAAAAAGCCTTCCGCCTATGATTTTTGTTTTATTAGGATAATAATCTTTCATATATTCATCACCCTCAATCATACGCACATATAAGGTTTTATTTGCAAAAACAACCTCATCTCCGCCCTTAGCCACACATCTTTTTACATAGTGGATTTTTGGCTCATGCGGATATCTAAATACTACAATATCTCCTCTTTTAGGACCCTCAGCACTTACTAAATGCCCATTTTTATTAAAATCAGGTAAAACAGGTACTTCTATCCAAGGAATATGCGGAGTTGGAATACCATAGGAGAATTTTTTTACAAATAAAAAATCCCCCACTAATAAAGTATTTTTCATAGAACCACTTGGTATGGTAAAAGCTTGTATAAAGAAAAATATAATCAATAAAACAACTATTAAAGTTCCTGTCCAAGATTGTGTGAATTTATAGATTTTTTTGAAAAAATTCATTTTTTAATCCTATTTTTAGCTGATTTTATAGTATTTTCTAAAAGCATTGCTATAGTCATAGGTCCTACCCCTCCTGGCACAGGAGTAATATAACTAGCTTTTTTACTAACATTTTCAAAATCAACATCACCTACTATTTTTCCATTAACCCTATTAATCCCTACATCAACTACTATCACACCCTCTTTAACCATATCTTCTTTTAAAAGATTTGGACAACCTGCCGCTACAATGATAATATCAGCATTTTTTGTATAAGCTTTTAAATCTTTTGTATAAATATGACAAATACTCACACTGGCATTAGCATTTAATAAAAGCGTAGCCATAGGACGACCTACTATATTAGAAGCTCCTATTACAACCACATCAGCACCTTGTAATTTTATATCATAATGCTCTAAAATTTTCATAACACCCAAAGGCGTACATGGCAAAAAACCACCTTTTAAATTTAAATTTAAATTCCCGACATTAAAAGGATGAAAACCATCTACATCTTTATTAAAATTAATACTTTCTAGGATGATATCTTTATTAATATGTGCTGGTAATGGAAGCTGAACCAAAATCCCATCAACACTATCATCATGATTTAAGGTATTAATCAAAGCCAAAAGTTCATTTTGAGTTGTGTTTACATCAAGTCTATAAACCAAAGACTTAATCCCACATTGCTCGCAAGCCTTTGCTTTAGAACCCACATAAGTAGCACTAGCAGGATCTTCACCTACTAAAATCACGGCCAAACAAGGCTCTACACTTTGGGTTTTAAGTTCTAATACTTCTTGTTTTAGATTATTTTTTATCTCATCACTTAGCTTTTTACCATCTAAAAGTGTCATTTCTTTCCTTAAATTTATAGCTTTCTTTAACTTAAAAAATTGTATCATAATAAAACTTCTTTTTTTGTTAAAGGTGATAAATGAAAATTATTTTATTTTTGTTTTTTATAGTTTATGGTATTTGGGCTGAAGATTTTATCTCACCTAAAGAATACCAAGAATCCCTTTACAAAAATCCAAGAGGCATAAGTTGTGCTAAATGTCATGGTGATGGAGGTCAACAAATACTAGGATATTATACTAAAAATGGAGAAAAAACTCCTTTTATAGTGCCAAGTATTAAAAACACTCCTTATACACGTTTTAGAGAAATTCTAAGTCAACCTCAAGAGGCAAAAAGCATTATGCCAACTTACTCATTAACAGAAGATGAGATGAAATCGCTTTATGATTATATTACTAACAACAAAAGGAGTAAAAAATGAAAAATAATAAAAAGGCCTTTGAAGAAGCTTGTGAATATATAGCAGGTGGGGTTGATTCTCCTGTGCGTGCTTTTGCAAGTGTAGGTAGTAATCCTTTATTTATCAAGCAAGGAAAAGGTGCTTATATTAGCGATATAGAAGATAATACTTATATAGATTATGTACAAAGCTGGGGACCTTTACTTTTTGGACATTGTGATGAGGATATTGAAAAAGCTTGTAAAAAAGCTTTAGAACATGGTTCAAGCTTTGGCGCACCAACCCTAGCTGAAACTAAATTAGCTAAATTTATCCTAAAAGATTGGCCGCATTTAGACAAAATACGCTTTGTAAGTAGTGGCACAGAAGCTACTATGAGTGCTATTCGTCTTGCAAGAGGATTTAGCAAAAAAGATAAAATCATCAAATTTGAAGGGTGTTATCATGGGCATTCTGATTCTTTATTAGTGAGTGCTGGAAGCGGTGCAGCTACTTTTAACACCCCAAGCTCACTAGGAGTTTTAACTGATGTCGCTAAAAATACTCTAGTAGCTATTTATAATGACATTGAAAGTGTTAAGAACTTAATCAATAATGATGATAATATAGCTTGTATCATTATAGAGCCAATTGCAGGAAACATGGGCTTAGTACCTGCTAAAATAGAATTTCTACAAGAGCTAAGAAAACTATGTGATGAGCATCAAATTCTTTTAATTTTTGATGAAGTTATGAGTGGCTTTAGAGCTTCATACCTAGGCTCTTTTGGAATTAATAATATAAAAGCTGATATAGTAACTTTTGGTAAGGTTATAGGCGGAGGTATGCCTGCAGCTGCTTTTGCTGCAAGAGCTGAAATTATGGATTTATTAAGTCCTTTGGGCGGGGTATATCAAGCAGGAACACTAAGTGGCAATCCTCTTGCTATGGCTGCAGGTTATGCAAGCTTAAAAAAAGCAAGAAATTATGAAGGTTTATATGAAAAATTAGAAAAACTAGGTAAAAGACTTACTCAAGGCTTTAAAGAAGCTGCAAATGATTGTAAAATTCCTTTGCAAGTTAATTGCGTTGGTTCTATGTTTGGATTTTTCTTTTGTGAAAACCCTGTTAATAATTATCAAGATGCTTTAAAATCAGATACTAAATTATTTGCTAAATTTCATGCACAAATGCTAAGCAAAGGCGTGTATTTAGCACCATCTCAATTTGAAACAGGTTTCATATGTGAATGTATGGATAAAAAAATCATTGATAAAACCATACAAGCAGCACAAGAAAGTTTTAAAGCCCTATGAATAAAAGACAAAAAATCATTCGCAAAGGTATAGAAGCTGCAGATGGATTAAGCCTTGGCATATCCATGGTTGTAGCTGTTTTAATCGGGGTTGGTATAGGCTATTTTTTAAAAAATTTAACCGGTATATCTTGGCTTTTTTGGGTAGGAGTATTTATAGGAGTAGCTGCGGCGATTTTAAATGTTTATAAAGCTTACAAAGCACAAGTAAAAAGCTATGAGGAATTTAAAGAAGAAAATCGCTATAAAGATTTAAAAAATGATCCTAAAGCCTAAAATTTTACTAAAACTCTTGCTAGGATTAAATTTACTTTTCTTAGCAGGAGTTTTTTTCTATAAAGGAATAAGCTTTGAATTATTCATCAGTTTTGAATTTGGATTTTTAGCTCAAAATTTGATCATTCTGATATCTTTTTTAAATTATAAAAATTTTATTTTTAAAGCAGCTAAAAATTATAATTTTACACAAAGACCTTTGCAAATTTTTGCTAAAAAACAATATTCTTTGCCAAAAATTATAAAATTTATCCATATAGATGACGATTTAAAACCAAAATTTAAAAGTATTTTTAAAAACGCATTAGCTTTTTTTTCTTTGTTTAAAATTTTTGCTTATGTGTTTTTAATAGCAGGATTTTTATTTTTAGAGTTTCAAGGCTTAATGAGTATTTTTGCCTTGTTTTGTGCAATGTTTGTCACACCCATAGCGGTATTAATATATAATTTTTTAATAAGAAAATGTTGAGCTCAAAAAGAACGATTAGATCATTAACTGCATTGTTTTTTGGTATGATTTTTGTTTTTATAGGAAGTGCTTTAACGGTAAATTCTATAGCAATTATTTTAAAACATAACGATGTTAGTAATTTTTATATAGGGATAATAGGAAGTTGTTATTTTCTTGGTGCTATGGTAAGCACTATTAGTGCTCATAGGATAGTCTCTAAAGTAGGACATATAAGATCTTTTGGAATTTTTGCCATCATTTTTGGTATAGCTACTATGCTTCATAGTTTAAATTCTAATCTTTATTTTTGGATGGTTTTGAGATTTTTGCTTGGTTTTTGTTACTATGCACTTTTAATGGTCATAGAATCATGGCTTAATGAAAAAGCAAAAAATGCTATTCGCTCAAGAGTAATAGCCTTTTATGAAGTAGTATTTTATTCATCATCAGGCTTTGGGATTTTACTTATGTCATTTGACTTCCCAAGTAATACAGTATTTATTTTAAGCGCTAGTTTTATTATGTTTGCTTCTATTCCTTTATTTTTAATCCGTATTAAAGAGCCGGTTTTACCACAAAAAACCAAAATTTCCATCCCTAAAGTTTTTGATATAGTGCCTTTAGCTTTAGTGACAAGCTTTATAGCAGGTATGCTTTTAAATGGATTTTTCTCCATGGCTTCTTTATTTATACTCATACAAGGATTTGGCGCAAAAGAAGCTTCGATTTTTATATTTTGTACCATGCTAGGAGGGTTTATATCTCAACTTTTCATCGGAACCCTTTCTGATAAAATTAGTCGTAAATTTGCTATTATTTTATGTGCTTTTACGGCTTTAAGTGCTATGCTTTGTATTTTACTATTAAGCTATAATATTTATTTAAAATACTTTTTTGGCTTTTTACTGGGTATGGGAATGTGTTGTTTATATGCTCTTTCTTTAGCTAGAGCAAATGACATGCTTGAAGATTCTAGCAAAAGAGTTGAACTTGGCAGAGCCGTTCTTTTTACTTATTCTTTTGGTGCTTTATTTGCGCCTGCTGTGCTTGGAACTTTAATGTATTATTTTGAAGGCAATGGTTTTATGTATTTTTACATCGTTTTATTAACTGTTTTAATTGCCTTTGCTATAGATAAACCAAAATTTAAAAATCTAACCAAATTTAAAAGAAAACCAGGTAATATGGTAATGCTAGATGATAACTAATATTTCTAACAATCAAAATCAATTTGCAAAAAACGAAACAAATAAAGACAACAAAAGCGAGAAATCAGACAAAAAAACCTCACTTAATGATGCTTTAAAAAATCCTTTATTTTCTAAAAATGATCCTGAAGTCAAATTGCCTAAAGACTATGTAAGCAAAATCGATCAAAAATTACAAGAATTATTAAATAAACTCTTAGATCAAATCAAAACCAACAAAGATCCTGATTTAGCAATATTAAAAAATCACAAAGATTTAAATTTTGCACCTAATTTTGCTAATGAAGTTAAAAAACTTCAAGCAGAGCTTTCTAAAAATCCTGAATTTGAAAAACTACTTAAAGTTTTAGAAGATCTAGTTAAACCCGCTAAAGATATCAACAATAAAAATCTTTCATCCTTGGTAAAAAATTCAGGTGTTTTTTTAGAAGCAAAACTCAATCATTCTTTAAAAGAGCAAAATTTACCACAAAGCTTTTTTAATCTTTTAAATACCATAAAAGGGGCTACTAGTGAAAATCTAAAACGCGATATAAGTAATTTAGATCTTAAAAATCTTGACACCACAAGTACACTAAAAGAACTTATTCACATCTTACAAAATCACAAAAAAGATAATAAAATTTCTTTAGAAAATACAAACTACAAGACACTTTTTAAACTATTTGATAAAATAGAAAATTTTAAAAACTATATCAATAAAAATCCAAACTCCATTAGTCAAGAAAAGCTACAAAATATTGCTAATAATTTCATTAAAAATCTCAGTAAAAATTTAGCACTTATCAACAAAGAACTAGCCAAACCTGAAAATATAAAAATTCAAAATACGCATATATTAAAAGAGCTTAGTCAAAGCATTAAAGATCTTATAGCACTTTTAAAAGACATAAAAAATCATAAAAACAAAACTGAAATAACACAAGAAAATTTAAATAAAACTCCACATACTAAAGACATCAAAGAAGAATCAAAAGAGGAAATAAAAACTCCGCAAAAAAACACAGAGGATAAAAAAGAAGCTCAACAAAAACAAGAAAGCATGACAAAAGATAAAGAAATTCAAAACACAAAAGAAGAAAAAACACCACAAAAAAATACTGAAGAACCAAGCAAAAATGATAACAAAAGTCAAAATTTACAAACAAATAATACTAAATTAGAAGATATATTTAAAAGCACTTCGGGCAAAATTTTACTAGAAGATATTTTCAAACAAAATGTAAGTAAAAATCTTAATTTTAGTCAAAATTTACAAGAAGAGCTTTTAAATAACCTAAACAAAGAACTAGGCCTAATAGGAAGAAAACTCAATGAGGTTTTAAAAGCTTTAGATCCTAAAAATTATGAAGCAAAAAATTCTTTAGATGATATAAAAAATATAGAAAAAAAATTAGAACTTTCTATAAAAGATCTTGGAAAAATTACTCCAAAAGATACCGCAGAAATTTCTTCAGAATTGCAAAAAGACATTAAATCCACTCTTTTGCAAGTTTCTAATCTGGCTAAAAATTTAGACAATGAAAGCATACTAAATCAAGCAAATCGTCTTATAGCTCAGCTTGAGTTTAATCAGCTTTTATCTTTGGCTAATAATAGCATTCATACTTTTTTACCTTTCTTTTGGGATGATTTAGAAAAATCTAATGTAGTTTTTAAACGTGGCAAAAAAGATAAATTTTATGCGCAAATTAATCTTGAATTTGAAAAATTAGGAAAAATCAATGTATTTTTATCTCTAAGTAATGATAAATACATTGATATAAATATGATGATAGAAAATGTTAATTTTAGAAAAAAACTTTATGAAAGAGCACATGAGTTAAAAAAAGCCTTGGTTAAAGTAGGACTTCTAAGCTCTAATTTTTTCATCAGCGATATAGTTAAAAGCAAATTTCACAATCAAGAAGAATACAATGACTTTAATATGGGTTTTGATACAAGGGCTTAAAAATGGCTAAAAAAACAAAAAAAGCCGTTGCACTAGGTTATAACAAAGAAGATCAAAATGCACCAAAAATCTTAGCTAATGCCAAAGGTGAAAACGCTGCTAAAATCATCTCTTTAGCCAAAGAAAATGGCATACCCATAAAAGAGGATAAAGACTTAGTAGAAGTTCTTAGCAAGCTTGACTTAGGCGATGAAATCCCACCTAATATGTATAAAGCGGTGGCTGAAATTTTTGCCTTTTTGTATAAAGTTGCTAATGAAGATGAGAATAAGCAAAATCCGCAATCTTCTTAGAAAATTCAACTTGCTCATAAGCGTTTTTACTAAATTTTAAAAACCCTTTTTGGGCAATTAAAACTATCGTCGAACCTAGCTCAAAATTTCCAAGCCTTTGACCTTTTTTTACAAAAAGCCCATCATAAGTATGAGTAAAATCAAAATTTGCAGCATTGGTTTGTATACTAGTATCAAAGCTAAAATGCATTTTACCTACATTTAGCGCACCCACAAATATCATCCAAAGTATAAATTTTCCTTCCACTAAGCACTTTAAAACCACTCTTTCATTTTTAGTATAAAGGTTTATAATCTTAGCCAACTTTGCCTCACTCACACTAAATAAAGCCCCGCTCATATAAGTAGCACTTAAAATTTGCATATTACAAGGTGCGTGATAATGATGATAATCTTTTGGAGATAGATAAATATTTGCATAATCTATGCCATTTTCTAATTCTTCTTTGCTAGCTGAGTTTTTTAAAAGCTCTTCTATGCTATAACTTGAACCTTTAATGCTAAAGGCTAAATTTTCTTTTAAATCATTTTGAAAACTACTTCCAAGTTCTAAAATTTTACCATCACTTGGACTTATAAAGCCATCTTCTAATTCTCGCTCATTTAACAAAGTTCTTGTAAATAAAGCATTTAAGCTCTCATATTCTTCTAAGGATTTAAATTCACTCATATTGATATTAAAAGCATTCACATAAGCTTTATTAATGTTTTTTTGTATGATTTTTGGAAATTTATATTTTGCTATGATTCCAAATATTTTTGAAGCACTATTACTAAATCCCACTCATTCTCCTTTTAATCTAATCAAAGCTATCTCACTAGGAGCTAAAAATCTCACAGCAGGCCCCCAAAATCCAGCCCCACTGCTTACATAAAGCAAACTATCTTTGCTTAATTTATAAAGCCCATACACAAAGCCTTGCTCTAAATATACTAGCAAAGAAAAAGGGAAAATTTGTCCTGCGTGTGTATGTCCTGATAAAATCAAATCAAACCCACTCACATCATAAGTTTTTACATATTTTGGCTGATGCGTGATTAAAATATTAACTTTTTCTTGATTGATTTGAGTTTTAATTTTTTCTATATTGCTTTCTTTAAAGCCCAAACGTTTAGCAGCCAAATCCAAAGTCCCACTTAAAGTAAAATCTCCAAAATCAATACTTTCATCTTCTAAAACTTTGAAATTTTTAAGCGTTTTAAGCTTTTTGCTTATTGCATTTATATCATTATAATACTCATGATTTCCATAAACAAAATAAGTACCATATTTTGATTTAAAATTTTCTAATAAACTAATATAAGACATACTAGTTATATCTGCATCGATTAAATCCCCAGCTATAATGACTATATCAACATTTAAAGCATTAACCTCATCAATTAAGGTTTTTAAAAAATCTTCACCTAAATTTTTCCCTAAATGCACATCAGAAAGCAAAGCTATGTTTAAACCTTCTTTTAAATTTTTAATTTTAATATCTACCTCATTAACCTTAGGCGTGCTGATAGCATTTGCAAAGCCTTTAAACACCATACTAACGCTAAGTATAATAAGCCAAGAATCAAAAATTAATTTTAAAAACTTTCTTCTTTGAAGGCTAAAAATTTGCTCTTTTTTATTTTCGTTAAAGAAAATCCAAGAACCAATTTCAAAAACCACTCCAAAAAGCAAGAAAAAGCAAGTAATAGTAGGAAAAATAGCTAAAATATAATAAAGCTTTTCATGCAAAAAATCCCCGCGCATATTTACAAAAAAGATTAATTCGCATGCAAAAACTATTAAAACAAAAGCTAATACAAACTTCTTATAAGGTTTTAAAAATTCAACCCTACTTAAAAATCTTTTATAAATATACCAATTTGCCAAAGCAAAAAATAAAACCAATAAAGTAAAAAAAACAAACACTCTCATAGTGTAATTTTATTTAAGCAAAATTAATACTTTTTAAAGTAAAATCGCAAAAAACATTTGGGAAAGAAATTTGGCTTTAATAGATTTAATCGATGCAAATAAGAAATTTAATACAAAAATAGTTTTAGAAAATGCAAATTTTAGTGCAAATTTAGGAGAAAAAATCGCCATTATAGGCAAAAACGGCGAAGGAAAATCAAGTTTTTTAAAAGCCCTTATGGGAACTTTAAAACTAGATAGCGGTAGAGTGATTAAACAAAATAACGCTAGCATAGGTATGCTAAGCCAACAAGTAAGCTTTGAAAGCACCTTAAGCGTGAGTGAGGCTATCAAAAAAGAACTTGAAGAAATTTATCAAGCCTTAAAAGAATTTGAAAACTATAATGAAAAACTAGCTCTTGATCCTGAAAATAAAGAATATTTAAAGAAAGTAGATGAATTAAGTTTATTTATAGATTCAAAAGATGCATGGAATTTAGACCAAAAAATACAAAGAATATTAGAAGAGTTTAAACTATTAGAGTATAAAGACAGAACACTTTGCTCTTTAAGCGGAGGAGAGATAAGACGTGTAGGGCTTTGCACGCTTTTGCTGAAAAATCCTGATATATTATTGCTTGATGAGCCAACCAACCATCTAGATGTATATATGAGTAGCTTTTTAGAAGAAAGATTGAAAGCTTCTAAAATGTGTGTTATTTTCATCTCCCATGATAGATATTTTATCGATGCGATAGCACAAAAATGCGTTGAAATAGAAGCAGGAAAACTAAGTATTTTTGAGGGTGGATATACGCAATATCTAGAAAAAAAAGCAGCTATTTTAGCTTCCTTAGCTAAAAGTCATGAAACCTTACTTAAGCAACTAAAAAGCGAAGAAGAATGGTTAAGAAGAGGAGTTAAAGCTAGACTTAAACGTAACGAAGGGCGTAAAGAACGCATTTTTAAAATGCGTGAAGAAGCCAAGAAAAACCCAGGAGCTATCAAACGCTTACAACTTGAGATTAAAAGAGCAAGTAAAAATTTCAACCAAACCCAAAGTCAAAATCGTAAAAAAATGCTTTTTGAACTTAAAAATATCTCAAAATCTATCGCTAACAAGACACTTTTTAAGGACTTTAATGCACGAATTTTACAAGGTGAACGCATAGCCATAGTAGGTAAAAATGGCTGTGGTAAATCTACTTTTTTAAAAATTTTACTTGATCAAATTCCACTTGATAGTGGAGAAATTAAAAGAGGTGAAGTTAAGATAGGCTATTTTGATCAAAGTAGGAGCTTACTCAATACTGATAAAAAACTTTTAGAAATTTTTTGCCCAAATGGCGGTGATCGCATTCAAGTGCGTGGTAAAAATATGCATGTTTATGGGTATTTAAAACAATTTTTATTTCCAAAAGAATTTTTAGAACAAAGCGTGAGTGTGTTAAGTGGGGGTGAGAAAAACAGAGTTGCTCTAGCCTTGCTTTTTACTAAAGAATATGATGTATTAATCTTAGATGAACCAACAAATGATTTAGATATAACTACAATAAATATCTTAGAAGAATATTTACTTTCTTTTGAAGGTGCGATTTTACTTGTATCACATGATAGATATTTTGTTGATAAAATAGCAACTAAACTTTATGCTTTTGAAGATAATGCAAATATTAACATAGAAGTTCTTTCTTACAGCGAATATTTAGAAAACGAAAAAGAATACAAAGACTTTGAAGAATTTTCTAAAAGTTTAGAAACAAACACCACAACAAGTGTAAAAACAAAAGAAAAATCAAATAAAAAACTAAGCTATAAAGAAAATGAAATTTTAAACTCATATCCTGATAAAATTCATAAATTAGAAGAAGAAATCAAAGAAATCAAAAATGCCCTAAGCAATCCTGCAATCTATCAAGAGCTAGGTATAAATACCCTTTATGAAAAACTAAATTCCTTAGAAAATGAACTTAGTATTTTAGAAGAAGCTTATTTTGAGGTTTTGGAAAAAAGTGAAAGCACTGATTAACTTTATATATTTTAAATAAGATAAAATTACTCAAATTTATTTAAGGAAAAATTATGACTTTAATAACTATTTTATGTATTTACACGGCCTTTTTGGTTTTTATATCTTATATGCAAATTTCTTTTTTAAAAAAAGAAAGAGAAAAACAAGCAATTATTTTAAATGAGCATGATTATAAAAATGCTGCAAATATCGCTATAGAAAATGAAAAATACAAAATCTTTTCTAATCTTTATAATCTGATGATTAATATTTCTTGGATTGGCTTTGGCTTTTTATATTTAAAAGAAATTTTTATAAAAGAAAATTCTACTTTAGAAAATACTTTATTTTTACTTACATTTTTATTGATTATTAGTATTTTAAATTTACCACTTAGTTATTATGAAAGCTTTGTAAAAGACAAAAAACACGGATTTTCAAATATGACTTTAGTACTTTTTATTAAAGATAGTATCAAATCTTTAGCCCTAATGCTTATTTTTGGCTTTTTAATTATCTATGCTTTAGTATTTTGCTTTGAATTTTTTAACACATACTGGTGGATCGTTGCTTTTGCTTTAAGCTTTATAATCATACTTATTATAAATCTCATCTACCCTACACTTATTGCACCTATGTTTAATAAAATGAAAAAACTTGAAGATGAAAATTTATTAGAAAAAATCACCAATTTAATGCAAAAATGTGGCTTTAGCGCAAATGGTGTTTATGTTATTGATGCAAGTAAAAGGGATAAAAGATTAAATGCTTATTTTGGCGGTTTATTTAAAAGCAAAAGAGTGGTGCTTTTTGATACACTTTTAAATGCTTTAAAAGAAAAAGAACTCATTGCTGTTTTAGGTCATGAGCTAGGACATTTTGTGCATAAAGATTTACTAAAAATGTTATTTTCTAGTGCTTTGATGCTTTTTACTTTATTTTTTATCTTTGCACATTTACCAAGCTTTTTTTATATTGAAAGTCATTTAGATGGAGTAAATGCTGGAGTTTTTGCGCTTTTATTGATTTTTGGAAATATTTTTACTTTTATTATCTCCCCGCTACTTAATAAAATGAGTCAAAAAAATGAATTTAATGCTGACTTACATGGAGCAAAACTAAGTTCTAAAGAAGATATGAAAAATGCCCTCATAGCCTTAGCAAAAGAAAATAAAGCCTTTGTTAAAACAAGTAAAATTTATACCTTCTTTCATCTAAGCCATCCTTGTATTTACGATAGAATCAAAGCTTTGCAATGATTTCAATCAAACAGGCCTTAAAGCAAGCTTACGCAAAAGATCCTACTCACAAAGAATATATACTTTTTATTCTTTGTGAGCTTTTACAAAAAGATAAGGCTTGGATTTTTTTAAATCCTGAATTTCAAATCGATGAAAAAGTTTTTTTAGAATACGTAGATAAATTTTTAAATGGCGAGCCTTTTGAGTATTTATTTCAAAAAACACAGTTTTATGGTTTAGATTTTTTTATTGAAAAAGGGGTTTTAATACCGCGTTTTGATAGTGAAATATTACTTGAAAGATGCTTAGAAATTTTAGATCATAACTCTTTTAAAAATATACTTGAAATTGGCTTTGGGAGTGGAATTTTAAGCATCTCTCTAGCAAAGTTAAAGCAAATTTTTATACAAGCTTGCGATATCAATCCAAAAGCATTGGAACTTGCTAAAAAAAATGCAGATTTTCATAATGTTTCAAATTTAATTGATTTTCAACTTTGTGATTTTAAAAATATGCAAGGAAATTTTGACTTTATTTTTTCCAATCCACCTTATATTAAAAATGACTATCCTTTAGATAAATGGGTGCAAAATGAACCACATAATGCTTTATTTGGCGGGGATAAAGGTTGGGAAATTTTACATGAAATTATCCTTTTTGCCAAAAATCATAACACAAAAGTCTTAGCGTGTGAATTTGGTTATGATCAAAAAGCAATTTTAAATAAAATTTTAGAAGAAAATGATTTTAAAGCTACTTTTTATCAAGATTATAATGGATTTGATAGAGCCTTTGTTGCGTGGAATTTAAAAAATTAGACTATAATTATCTTTTTATAGGAGAAAATAATGAAATCAATATATTTATTTTTACTAGCAAGTTTAATTGGGATTGAAATTAGCATAGGCGTACTTTTAGCTCCGACTATATTTTATCCTGCTAAATTCATAGGCGAAGGAGTTTTAACTCATTTTCAAAGTGGACTTTTAATGACACACATTTTTGTGCAATTTGGTTATGTTTTACTAGGTGTGAGTGTTTTATCTGTTTTAATGGAAATTTTCTCATTTAAGGATAAAAATTTAACTTTTAAAATAAATTTTTCAAAATTCATGCTTTCTTTAATCATTTTGGCACTAAGTTTGCTTTTTGTATTTTACTTCACTGCTTATGTTTTAGAAGCACAAAACTTAGGAGAAGAAGCAACTAAGACTCAAGAATTTATAAAAATTCATGGTGCAAGTGAAGTTGTGATGAAAATTATCATGTTATCACAAGTAATTTTATTTTTTTTAAATTTTAAAACAAAAAAAAATGATATAATAAAATAAGTCTTTAAAAGGAGTCAAAGATGAAAATAGGCGATATAGGGACAACTCAACAAAACCATTACTTAAATCAAGCGCAAAAAAACCAAGAAAAAGCTTTAGAAAATATAGCCGCAATGCGTGCTATAGATGGGAGCGATGGGGCAAATTTAGCCATAGCTGATTCTTTAAGAAGTCAGTATAGCACCATAGATCAAGGCATTTTAAATGCTTATGATTCAGTAGGTGTTTTACAAATTGCTGATTCGACATTAAATAATATCTCAGCTACTGCAGATAGACTTAATGAGCTTTCTGTACGCTCAAATAGTGCTGCATTAAATGATAGACAAAAAAGCATGCTAAATGCTGAAGCAAATAAGCTCATCAGCTCGATCAATGATGCATTTTCAAACGCGACTTTTAATGGAAAAAATGTTTTCCAAAGTATGGATTTTGTTGTTGGATCTGGGGTTGAAAGTATCAATTTAAATCAACCAAGCACGGCAAACTTAAGCCTTGAAAACCAAGATGGAATTCGCGATTTTCAAGATCAAGTAGGTTCTTTACGCGCAGATATTGGTGCTGGGATCAATGCTATCCATTCTAATATCAACTCATCTTTGCAAACTAGCATTAACACTAAAGAAGCTGAAAGCAAATTGCAAAATAATGACTTAGCGCAAAATATTAATGATTTTAATGCAAATTACCTAAAAGAAAATGCGTTTTTGTTTGCAAATGCTCACTCAAATGTAATGCTACAAACTAAATTAGCAAGCCTACTTCAATAATAAAAACTCCCAAATAAGGGAGTTTTTTAAGGAAAAATATGCAAGATAATGCTTTATTAAAGCAAGTTTTAAAACATCCTTTATATAAAAAAATTCAAAAACTTAGTACAAAAGTTAAAAACTCAAATTATCTAATAAACGAAAGTTTTGATATTTTTTGCGATAAAAGTTTAGATAATGAGATTGAGGACATTGCCTTAGAATTAAAACCTTGGCGCAAAGGACCTTTTAAAATCAATGATTTGTTCATAGATACAGAGTGGCAAAGTTTTATTAAATTTAACATATTAAAGCCTTATATGCAAGAAATCAAAGGTAAGGTGGTTGCGGATATTGGCTGCAATAATGGTTATTATATGTTTAAAATGCTTGAATTTAATCCTTCAAAACTCATAGGTTTTGATCCTTCTATTAAGTATTATTTGCAATTTTTACTTTTAAACTCTATTGCAAAAACTCCTATACAATATGAGCTTTTAGGCGTGGCTGATGTACCAAATTATGGCATAAAATTTGATGTGATTTTTTGTCTTGGCGTAATTTATCATCGCAGTGATCCTATAGCCATGCTAAAACAACTCAAGCAATCTTTAAATAAAGATGGTGTAGTCTTTTTAGATACTATGTATATAGAAGATGAAAGAGAAATTGCACTTATTCCTCAAAAAACTTATTCAAAAATACCAAATATTTTTTTCATTCCGTCGATATTGGGTTTAAGAAATTGGTGTTATAGAGCTGGATTTAGTGAATTTGAAGTTATAGCAACCAAACAAACTGATTTTGAAGAACAAAGAAAAACACAATGGATTGATTCTTATTCTTTAGATCAATTTTTAGACGAAAATGACTCAAATTTAACTTGTGAAGGCTATGAAGCACCAAAAAGAGTTTATGTTAAATTAAAGGTGTAAAAATGGCAAGAACAGTAAGTGCTGTTACTATAGAAGAGCTAATAGACCCTGAAGAATTAAATCGCATTAAATCAGAACTTATCACTTGTCCAGGGATAAATAATGCTTTAGCAGGAAGCATTTCTCATATAGAAAAAAACTTTGCTAAAGGTATCTTAATCACAACCCATGATATGGCAGTAGATGAGCTAGGATTAGTGCATAGTGGTTTTGTATTTAATGCAGCAAATTATATAGCTCAAGCTGCAATCAATAAAGAATTTAGCGTCTTAATAGGCTCAAGAAGCTTTTTTTATGCGCCTTTAAAAGTTGGAGATGTTTTAAATCTTGAAGCAAGCGCTCTATTTAGCGATGATTCAAGAAAAAGAGAGGTTAAAGTAGTTGGCTTTGTAAATGATATTAAAATTTTCGATGCATCTTTTCAAGTAATCACCACAGATGATCATATATTTAAATTAAAACAAAGTCAAAGCACAAGCTCTAGCAGTCAAAACCAACAAGAAACCTCCAAGCAAGATGCTACTCCAGAGGAATTAAATGCTGTTTTAAAAGGAATCGGGGGTTAAAGGTAAATCCGCCCAATTCTTTGGGCATTCTTTATGGTAAGTCCCGCTTGCATCATAATATTCTTTACAATCATCATAAAAGCGGTTTGAAATTCCTCTTTCATTTACAAAACAACCACCAAAAAATAGTGCTAAAAATCCAATGAAAAATATTTTTTTAAACATCTCTTTTCCTATTTTAATCTTATTTGTTTACGCCATTTGTAAGGCTCTATAGGATTTTCATCTACCCATAAGCCTTTTCTATTTTCTTTGGCATAATTTTGCTCATTTACATACAAATCACTATAATGTTCATAAGCCCAAGCAAAGCCATTTTTAACCATAACTTGGTTGATATCTTTATCATTTAAATATACAATGGCTAAAATTCTACCATATTTATCCTCATCTTTTATATTCAAAACCACTTCTTTATTCAAGACAATTGCATTTAAAAATTGCGTAGCCATCTTTCCATAAGCTTGATCACTTTCAGGTGCATCTATACCAAAAAGTCTAATTTTAAGTTTTTCATCTTCAAATTTAGCCTCAATAGTATCCCCATCCACTACACGACTTACCTTAGCATTAATATATGAGCCACTATCATAATTTAAAATATAAGCAAAAGCAAATAAAAAAAGTGCAATTAAAAATTTCTTTGGATCTTTTAGTAAAGTTATTAATAATTTAATTTGCTTTTGAGAAATTTTCATTTAAACCTCATCTATATAAAAATATGCCATAATTACAACAAAAAGGAGATTTTATGCAAGAAATTATACAAAATTTTAAACAAATTACTCAAATACCCCATTGTAGTTTCCATACTGAAGAATTAAAAAATTTTCTCATTGACTTTGCTAAAAGTCAAAACTGCCAAGTAAGTGTTGATAAAGCAGGTAATATCCATGCATATAAAGGAAAACCTAAAATTTGTTTACAAAGTCATTATGATATGGTTTGCATGGGAGAGGCTCCTAATATACAAATGTATGAAGAAAATGGATATTTAAAGGCTAAAAACTCGAGCTTGGGTGCAGATAATGGCATAGGAGTATCATTAATGATGCAAGCTTTAAAAGACTTTGAAAATATCGAATGTCTTTTTACTAATGATGAGGAAGTTGGCCTTTGTGGAGCAAATAATCTTGCACATACTTTAATTTCAAACAAGCTGTTAAATTTAGATCATGAGAGTGATGATGAAGTTGTTATAGGTTGTGCTGGTGGTGTAGATATTTTTGCTAGCTTAAACTTAGAAATAGGCGAAAAAGAAGGTGAATGCTATGAAATAGAGGCAATTGATTTTAAAGGTGGGCATTCAGGGATTGATATTGTTAAAAATATTAAATCTTCTATTAAAGAAGCAAGTTATTTTATCACTCAAAACCAAGGTGAGCTTTGTAAGTTTAACGCAGGTGAGAGAATCAACTCTATACCAAAACATGCTAAAATCATAGCATTTTTTAAAAATCCCCCAAAAGAAAATAATCATTTTAAAGTGAATTATATAGGTAAAATCAAAAGGACATATTATAAAAATTCTCAAATCATTTTAAATCTTATCAATGCTTTTGCACAAGGTGTTAGAACTTTTAATCATCAATTAAATTTAGTCCAAACAAGTATCAATCTTTCATTAGCTTATGAAAAAGAAGGTAAATTTCATTTTGAACTTTTTGCAAGGTCGAATGATTCACAAGAGCTTAAAAATATAGAATTTGAAACCTTAACTTATTTTAAAATGCAAAATTGTGAAGTTTCAAGTGCAAATTTTTATCCGCCTTGGGCCAACAAAGATACTAATTTTGGAGAAGAAATTCTAAGTTATTTTAAAAAAGAAAATCCAAATGCCAAGCTTTATACTATACATGCTGGTTTAGAATGTGGTATTATAAGTGAAAAACAACCACTAGAATGTTGCTCCATAGGCCCAAATATCCATAACCCCCACTCAACAGATGAAAAATGTGAAATAGCTTCTATTGAAAAAATCAGCAAAATTCTTTTTGCTATCTTAAAAAATTACCAATAAGCAAAAAACCAATATTTTGACAAACAAATTCAAAATATTGGTAAATATTTATTTAAATAAGAAAAAATTTTATTTACTATTAATAAAAATTACACTATACTCTCGCATATTTTAAAAACAAGGAGAGAGTATGGAAATGCTAACTAGCCTTAGCGAAGGCACTCAATTTAGTATCCAACTAGCCGTAGTTCTCATTTGTCTTTTTTATGGGGCAAAAAAAGGCGGTATCGCTCTAGGTTTGTTAGGCGGTATAGGTTTATTAGTTTTAAGTTTTGGTTTTGCTGTAGCACCTGGAAAACCTTCTATTGATGTTATGCTTACCATCTTAGCTGTTGTTGTTGCTAGTGCAACTTTACAAGCTAGTGGTGGTTTAGATGTAATGTTGCAAATTGCAGAAAGAGTTTTAAGAAAAAATCCTAAATTTTTAACCATCTTAGCTCCTTTTGTAACTTGCTTTCTGACCATGCTTTGTGGAACCGGACATGTTGTTTATACTATGATGCCTATTATTTATGACATTGCTATTAAAAATGGCATTCGTCCAGAAAGACCAATGGCTGCTTCTAGCATTTCTTCTCAACTTGGAGTTATAGCAAGTCCTGTTTCAGTTGCTGTTGTAAGTTTAACTGCATTACTTTTAAATCCAGAAATTAATAAACATCCTTTAGCAGGATTTGATGGCTATGTAGATTTACTTGCTATTACTATACCTTCTACTTTAGTGGGCGTTTTAGCTATAGGAATTTTTTCTTGGTTTAGAGGAAAAGATCTTGATAAAGATGAAGAATTTCAAGCTAGAATCAAAGATCCAGAACAAAGAGAATATATCTATGGTGATAGCAAAACTCTTCTTGGACAAAAACTTCCAACTATTCAATGGGTAGCTATGTGGATTTTCTTAGGTGCTATTGCAATAGTGGCTATACTTGGAGCCTTCCCAGAACTTAGACCACAATTTACCTCAAAAGGCGTTACTAAACCTATGAATATGGTTGCAGTAATTCAAATGTTTATGCTTTTAGCAGGTGCAGCACTTATCATCTTTACTAAGCTTGATGCAAGCAAAATTGCAAAAAATGAAATTTTTAAATCAGGTATGATAGCTTTAGTAGCTGTTTTTGGAATTTCTTGGATGGCAGATACTATGTTTGCAGTACACACTCCTATGATGAAAGAATCTTTAGGAAATATTGTTATAGAACACCCTTGGACTTATGCAGTTATGCTTTTATTAATTTCTAAATTTGTTAATTCTCAAGCAGCAGCAATTGCAGCTTTTGTGCCACTTGCATTAGGAATTGGTGTTGAACCAGGTATTATCATTGCTTTTGCAGCAGCTTGTTATGGATATTATATTTTACCAACCTATCCAAGCGATCTTGCAACTATACAATTTGATAGATCAGGTACTACAAAAATAGGTAAATTCGTCATCAATCACAGCTTTATCTTACCAGGTTTAATTGGTGTAATTGTTTCTTGTATAGTGGGTTATTTCTTAGCTTTAGGTGCAGGATATTTATAAAATCAAAGGGCTTGTTTTAAAGCCCTTTTTTATTTAAATGCTTTTTCTAAATCAATAGGCATAGCCTGATAACCAGTACTTGCTCCACTAAAGCGAATTTGTACTGAAGGTTCTTTAGCTCCCCATTTAAACTCATCTATTTCAGGTTTTGGTTCTCCTATAGCAACACCCTTGCTTAAATCAAAAGCCATACCAGCACTAGCACTATAAACCATAATAGAATTTTTATCTTTATAATACTCAACTAAAGAAGTAATAGGCGAAAACCATTTATTACCTCTTTGTTTGCCATATTCCCAAATTTGCTCTACGGTTTTATTTTTTTGATCTATTTTATATACAACCGCTCTTGAATATTTCATCGAAGCAAAAGCAGGTTGTGTTATAGCTCTTGCATCGCCATTATCAAAAGCTGTAATGTAAATATATCTTTTATTAGATTTTTCATCTATTCTAAAAGCAGTGTGTTGTGTCCATATAAAATCAAAGCCACCTTCCATATTTTTATAACCAGGACATTTACTATAATCATCTTCACAAATTATATTTTTGCCATTTTTATCAATAGGTTGTAAAAGTGCTTTTTTATACTTTTCTCCCCAGCCCTTATGCGCTCCTAATATCCATTTTACTTTTTTATCACGGCCGATTTTTATAATAGCGCTTTGATGACGACTTGAAATGATAATGCTATCATCACTTGGATCATAATCTACACTATTTACATGAGCCCAGTTACGCCCTACTCCAGTGCCTGCTATATCCCCAAAAATTTCACTTGTATCCATTTTGGCTAATTCTTCATTGCTTAGAGTTTTACCCGCTTTTGAAACATCTACATTCAAACAAACCGCACCTTGATCTAAAACTTTGATAATATTAGCTCTATATGGATCTAAAATTTCAAAAAGCCTCCACTCTTCTACCACATTGCCATTTTTATCAACTTCTACTATCACATCACGCACCGAGCGCACATTTTTACCATCAGGACGCTTAACATTAGCCAAAGCTACTCTTAAAAGATAATTTCCATTTGGCATTTGACTCATAGAATGAGAAAAATCTATATAAGAAGAAGGTAAAAGGCGGTTAAAAATTTCTCTACCCATTAAATCATATTTTACATATCTTTGACCAAACCCAAAGCTTAATGCCCCATCTGAGTTTTGTCTAAAACCCATCATAATACCACGATTATAAATATTATTTTTATCCATTAGCTTATCATTATCTAAATACCAACGAATTTCACCCTTTGTATCGACAATGAAGGCATTAGAAGCCTCATCCCATTCTAAAGCACCACCACTTGGGTTATTCCATATAGCTTGAGAGCTTTTTGCGCTGTATTTTCCTGGAGTATTATTTACTAGATACAATCTATCTTCAAATTCTTTATCTACTTTAATCACTTCCACTTTTTCAAAAGGTACACCTCTTTGCATAAGACTTCCACTTGGCTCTATATTTACCCCACCTGTTGCTATTTTATATACCTCATCTATTACTTTTTCACTTTTTCCAAAAGCACTTTTAGTATAGCTTACTTTTACTGTGTTTAAATACGATGGATAAAGTCCAAAAATAGGAATTCCTCCATAAGTTTTGATTTTACTAGGGCTAACCTTATAAGATATAGTTTGCCCATTTGGTTTTGGAACTATAGTTACGCTTACATCGCTTAGTTTATACCCTCCATCCATAATTACAGCACTAAGCGGGGATAAACCATAAGGATTAAGCTTTATAGCTCCAATTTTTCCTTGCACTTGATAGTCTATCTTAGCCCCACTTGCTCCGCCTACAGCTAAAGCTAAATTTGGCGCTAAAACCACGCTAGCTAGCAAGCTTAAGCTGATGATTTTTTTAATTTTCATGCTTATCCTTTATAAGATCAATAACACCTTTAAAATAAAGGCATTATTTAACTGAAAGTTCTTTAACTATACGGATTAGTTCTTCTAAAGAAGTAATGTATTCAGGATTGATTTGATATTTACCATTTACTACAAAAGCAGGTGTGCCGTAATTTCTTGAAATTTCATTAGCCACATCATAAGCAGCTAAAAGCTCTTTGGCTTCTTTGGTTTGTAAAAATTTTTGCAATTCTTCTTTGCTAGAACCGATAGCATTTAAACCTATTTTATAAAACAAATCAAGATTATTTAAATTTAACTTTTGCTCAAAATGACTTATAAAATACACATCAGCAAGCTTATAGGTAAGACTTTTTTCGCTAGTAACATCCAAACCTAAGGATTTTTCTTTAAAAGAAGCTAAAGCAAACATCTCATTTAAAGCCCCACCATACTCACTCATAGAACTTACTGAAAAAAGATCATATTTTAAACTTGGCAAAACCTCTTTAACCTTTGCTAAAGTGTGAAATTGATGATGAGTGTAACAATGAATACAACGATAAGAAAATACCTCTATTAGAGAATTTTGTGCATTTGGGATAGGTGTTTTTAAAGTAATATACTCTTTACCCTCACTTAACGCATTTGCATTTATAGCAAAACTGAGCGTACAACAAACAATCAAAAAAATATTTTTTAAATTCAATTTTAACTCCTATATCATGATATTGCAATATAATTATATTGCAATATCATAAACATCAGGATTCAACCACACCTCCAGCATCTTTTCTTGATTGCTCACTAGATTGAACCATAATTCCTTTTGTATATTTCAACAGTTCCTCCCATTCTTTCTTTTGTAGCAAGATGCCTTTTTGAACACTCTCTTCGTAATTTTTTTCAATAATATCATGAGAAATACTTACATTCTCATCATTTCTGATTAAAGGATTTTTAGAAATTTCAATATAAAGCGCTCTTTCATCTAAATCACAAGGTATATTTTTCATTAAAATATCTGGAAAATCTTCATTATTTTTTATAAAGTATTCCACATACTGAGATTGCTTTATGTCATACCAATAAGCTTTAACATATAAATTTTTATTTGATAATCTTTTTAACTGAGAATACACAAAACACCTATTATAACATTTTGAAATTTTTATATTTAAAGAATTATATTGATTTAAAAAATCAAGTGCATACGCAATAATAATTTGAATATGACATAATATGCTATGATGATTAAGATCAACACTTAAATACTCATTTGTAATGTTTAATGTTATATCTAAATTGTCACTTTTTAAATAAGGCGCAGCTTTAAGAAAATTTGACAATCCATTTAATCCAGCCATTTGCATGTCAATAACCATAGATGCAATTAAATCAGCTTCTCCAAGATTTAATTTTAATCCATTATAAGCTTTAATACAAGCAGCTTTAAGTTCATTTTTGGAAACATAAACATTATTATTAGATAAATCACAAACACTATGCTTATTTTTTGGCAATAATGGAAACATCCACTCATTAGCATGAATTTCATCCATTAAAGGTGCATTCTGAAACAATGTCACTTGAACCCATCTATCTGATCTTGGATCATACTTTGTTGCACCAAACATAGACAATTTAGCTCTTAAAAGATGCATAGGCAAAAAGTCTTTTGCTAAAACATTAGCTCTTATATCACCCATTACACAATTTCCCATAGTCCAAACTCTTCTAGCTATAGATGTAAAACAAGGGTTTTCTAATAAAAATTTACTTATATGTAAATAATCATCCTGATTTTTTAAAGCATTGTAAAATTTAACCACTTGCCTAGCAATATCTAAAGGTTGTTCTAGTTCATCTCCATTATCAATACCTCTTACTCCAAGCCTAGGCTCTTCTTTTTCTTCAGATATATACCAAAACCAATAATTATTTTCAGGATTTTCAAAATTAATACCTAAAGCCCAATCATATTTTTTCTCTATTACATTTTTAATTTCAGAAATTTTAACACCAGTAAGTTCTAATGGAGTTTCATCGATTGTCATCATTTTATCGTGTATATCAACTAATTCAGGATACAGTTCTAATAAACACGAAAGTACGATTTCTTGTGCTTCCAAAGAATATTTTTTTGTATATTCTACAAATTCCTCAATAACCATAGAAGCATTTATTTTTGTTTTTATTTCTTTTACTATATAAGAAAGCTCACTTGAAGCTATTTTGTTTAAATTATCTTGCCTTGAATCTATTGTTGTTATTTCTTTAAGATGTAAACTTGCTCTTTTTAAATAATCAATCAATTCTTTAGCCTTACTCATATCAAGCTTTTGTTGCATAACTTTTGACAAAGCTAATTCTCTTTGATAAAGCCAGTTATCAACAACTTTTGGGTGTTTAATCAAATAAGGAGCCATACCAAGTCCAGTAGCATTTCCCACACCTAAATATCTTTGAATATCTCTATCAAGTTCTACAGCTTTATCTCCGCAACGCTGTTTGGCTATATAATTTACCCAATCTAAACTAAATTGCCTTACAATATAAACAGCGCACATTTCAGCAGAAAATGACTGAGAAAAATCTCCATTTTTTTGCAGATTATCAAAATCAGAAATTCCAAATTTTCCACTTCCATATACAGCTGTGGTTCTTAATATATAACCAACTTTAGCTAGTTCATCTAAATCAGGTTGTTTTCCATTAGCTAAAGAATTAACAATATATTCAAAAATTCTTACACTTTTATTAGCCCTTGCTAAAACAAAAGCATTGTTAAAATTTCTACCAGCTTCTTGCAGTGGAACATTTTCTTTTAAAACAGTCAATAACCCACTATCAATCTCTCCATTTACAAAAGTAAAAGTAACATCCCACTTATTTGCTATAACCCTATCATTTCTTTCTTCATCTTTTATATAATTAGCAAATATAACAAGATGATATATTCCATGAGGTGTTCTAACTTGATATATTACATCACCAAATCCTTTATCATCTAAATCCCATAAAATATTTTTTAATACCCATTTTTCTTGAGCAATTTTCCTCATCAAAGTTCTAGTAAAACTAAGTCTAGATGAGTGCATAGAGCCTAGTCTTTCTAAAGACATGACTTCTTGTGGACTTCTTAATTTCATATCATTTTTCATTTTGTCTCCTTTTTTGTATTAACGTAAATTTTGCTCATCTGCCATTTTAATTGCAATCTGTATAGAGTTCCATAAGGTTGGTAATAATATAAATGAAACAGGCACAGCAGTAATTACTATAAATGATTGTAAAGCCGAAATTCCTCCCTGTCCGATAGATATTAAAATAATTGCCAATACCCCCATTAAAATTCCCCAAAAAGCTCTAAGAAATTTACTAGGTTCAGTGTTCCCACTAACAATAACACTCATAGTATAAGTCATAGAATCACCAGTTGTAATAATAAAAATAGCTGCCAATATCAAAAATAATGCTGAAATAAATGTTGACAATGGCAATGACTGTGTTATTGCTATTAACGCAGCAGGTATATTAAAACCTTTAAAAGCAGAGCTTATGCTGCCTGGATTTTCAATCTCAAAATATAATCCTGTTCCACCAACAATAGTAAACCAAAACATTGTAATAATTGGTGCGCAAATACTTACAGCTATAATAAGCTCTCTTAAAGTCCTACCTCTTGAAATTCTAGCAATAAAGATAGCCAATACTGGACCATATCCTAAAAACCACCCCCAAAAAAACAAAGTCCAAGATGCAAGCCAAACAGTATCTTCTCTATAAGTAGCCATAGGTATAAAATTTTGTATCAAAGTTCCAACACCTTGAACATAAACATCCAAAATAAATTTTGTAGGACCAAAAATAAAAATAAAAAACATCAAACCTACAGCTAAAATAACATTCCATTTACTAAGAATTTGAATGCCTTTTGCTAAACCCCTAAGCGAAGATATAGTATAAACTAAAATAGCCAAAATAATAATACTCATTTGAGTGATTATATTATCTGGTATTTGAAAAATCATATTTAGTGCATAAGAAATTTGTAAACCTAAAAATCCTATAGGTCCTATAGTACCAGCAGCAACAGCCACAATACAAAAAGCATCTATTAAAGAACCAATCCATCCGTGTATAACTTTATCACCAAAAATAGGATAAAGAATAGTTCTAGGTCTTAAAGGAAGGCCTTTTTCATAGTGTAAATACATTAGCACTATTGTGGTAATAGTTCCAGAAACAGCCCAAGATAAAAAACTCCAATGCATGTAAGATTGCGCTAGAGCTTCTGTGATTTTTTGAAAAATATTACTAGTATTTCCAAATACAGGAGATGGAGAAACAAAATGAGCTATAGGCTCTCCAGCAGCCCAAAAAACACCTCCGCCTGCAAGTAAAGTACACATAATAATAGATATCCATTGAAATGTACTCATTTCAGGATTTTTAATATTACCCAAAACTACGCCGCCTGTTCTTCCCCAACTAAGCCCGATCCCAATAATAAAAGTCAAAAGTAGTAAAATTTGCCAATAAGCACCAAAGTATTTTGCTGAGACATTAAAACCAAACTCAACGATCGCACTAAGTAACTTTGAATCAATTAAAGCTATTACAACAAATATCATCAAAAATCCACTACTACAAATTAAAGTCAACTTATCAATACGAGTATTGTTTTTAGGAGCACTGTTTAACATTTTAACTCCTTAGCAAGTTTGAGCTTTTAAGCCATCTTGTAAAAAATAAAGCCAATTAAGACCCATGATTTTTTTTACATCATTCTCAGAAAACCCATAATTAATCAATCCTTTATAGATATTATATAAGCCACTAGAATCATTAAACCAAGACACATTTTTAGGCCATGTGGAATTAGTAGCACTACCTTCGCCATAATCTTTTATCTTAGACCATCTACCATTGCGCATCCATTCTAATACATCTAATGGTTGATTCAAACATAAATCACTTCCTATACCTATATGATCAACCCCTATCATATCTGCCAAATCAGCACTCATTTTACAAAAATCATCCAATGCGCAATCACTTCCATTTGGCAAATGAAAAGGATATAAAGACAAACCTATCAAACCTTTTCTCTTAGCTAAAGCTTTTATCACCTCATCGCTTTTATTTCGCAATCCATTGTGCGCAAATTTAGGATTAGCATGAGATATACATATAGGGCGAGACGATATGTCAATAGCTTCCAATGTTGATCTATCACTACTATGAGACATATCAACAATCATACCAACCCTATTCATTTCTTCAATCGCTTGTTTGCCAAAGCGAGTGATACCACTGTCGTTTTTTTCATAACAACCAGTAGCCAATAAGCTTTGATTATTATAAGTTAGCTGCATAATCAACAAACCAAGCTGTCTCATAACAGATATTAACCCTATTTCATCATCAATCAAAGAGCAATTTTGTGCTCCAAAAAAAATCCCTACCTTATTTTGAGCTTTTGCTTTTAAAATATCTTCGCTTGAAAAAACAGGCAATATATATTCATTAAATTCTTCAAAAAATCTATGCCACTGGGCAAATCTAGTGAGTGTTTCTCTAGCATTTTCATGATATACTAAAGTAACATGCACAGCACTAACACCGCTTGATTTTAAAAATTTAAAATATTCTTTATCCCATTTGCAATATTGCAAACCATCTATAATGATATCTTTCCCAAACATAACCACCTCCTTTTTGTAAACAACATTTAATAAGCTTTTACATAAGTTGTTTTTACAACTGTGTAAAATTCCTTCGCATAAGAACCTTGCTCTCTTGGACCAAAGCTAGATTCTTTTCTGCCTCCAAAAGGTACATGATAATCTGTTCCAGCTGTAGGAAGATTAATCATAACACAACCACTTTTTGCTTCTTTTTTAAATATGTTTGCATTTTTTAAACTCGATGTTACAATCCCTGAAGTCAATCCAAAACGAGTACCATTATTAAGCGCAACAGCTTCTTGTAAATCTTTTGCTTTAATCACACATGCTAATGGAGCAAAAATTTCTTCCTGATTAATATCCCAATCATTTTTAGTATTAATAAATAAAGTAGGAGACATATAGTAACCATTTTTATCAAGTGATAATTTTTTACCACCAAATACCAATTCCGCTCCAAGATCTTTAGCTCTTTGAACCCATTTGAAATTAGATTCAAATTGTTTATTATCGGCTACTGGTCCCATAAAAATTCCATCATCTAAGCAATGGCCAACCTTTAATGTTTTCATTCTAGAAACCATTTTCTCAACAAAAGCATCGTGAATACTTTCTATAACAATCAAACGAGAACTTGCTGTGCATTTTTGTCCAGTACCTGAAAAAGCTCCTGCAATAGCACACTCAACAGCAAGATCAAGATCTGCATCATCCATAACAACTAAGGCATTTTTACTACCCATTTCTAATTGACATTTAACAAAATTTGCAGCCGTAGCACGTGCTATTTTTCTACCAACATCAACAGATCCAGTAAAAGAAAGTGCGTTGATATTTCTAGAATTAATAATAGTCTCACCAACTTCTCCACCACTACCTAAAACTAAATTAAATACACCGCTTGGCAATCCATGCTCATGAATAATCTCAGCCAAAGCTACAGCAGAAGCTGGAGTGGTATTAGCTGGTTTCCATACTATACTATTACCAAAACAAAGAGCAGGAGCTATTTTCCAAGAAGCTGTTGCAATAGGGAAATTCCAAGGAGAAATAATACCAACAACACCAACAGCCTCTCTTGTAATCTCAACATCAACACCACTTCTTACAGATGCTGCATTTTCCCCAATTTGCCTTAATACTTCAGCTGCATAATATTGAAAAAATTGACCTGATCTAAATGCTTCTCCTTTTCCTTCTATTTTTGTTTTTCCTTCTTCTAAGGATATAATTTTTCCAATCTCATCGCTTCTATTCATTAAAGATTCACCGATTTTATAAAGCAAATTTGCCTTTTCTTCTAAAGGAGTTTTTTCCCAAGAAACTTGAGCCTCTTTAGCAGCATCAATAGCTAGCTCTACTTGTTTTTTATCAGCCTGTGCTACATCCCCTAGATCATTATCAATATCAGATGGATTAATATTTTTTATAGTATTAACACCCTCTACCCATTGACCATTAATATATAAACCCTTAGTACAATCTAACATTTTATCTCCTTTATAATTTTAATTATGAGTTTGCGCATAAACTACAAATTCAACCAGCATTTCTTCTCTAGCCAAACCAGAAACAATAAATGCAGCTCTATTTGGATAAACTGTATTGAAATAGGTTGAATATACCGAATTTACAAATTTTAAATCTTCTCTTTTTGTAACATAAATTAAAATCTGTAACACATCATCTAATTTAGAACCAGCACATTCTAAAGTATGAATAAGATTTGAAAAAACTTGCTTGGTTTGCGCTTCTATACCACCAGTAACAACCTCTCCATTTTTATCAATAGGAATTTGTGCTGTATATAAAATATTATTTGATACAACCGCCCATTCTAATGGAGATTTTGAGGGGAATAATTTTGTTTTAACCGCTATTTTACTTGACATACAACTCCTTTTTGTATTGTTATATTTTCAAGTCTATAGGAAAAAAACTTAATAAATACTTAATGCCGACAATAAATATATTATATATTTTCTTACCTTGAAAAAACATGTAAATATGTGAATATTGGTAAATATATTTAAAAGATATCCCTATGATTAAAACATCAAATAAGTTAGTAAGGTAGTTTTAGTTGTAAAATTGAATATATACTTATTATATGATTATATCAAATCAAATATTGTTTAACAAAATTCTCAAAATAATCAATAATGTCATCAACATATTCCAAAGCTTTTTCTGTGTTTTTTTGATACACAGCTTTTAATATATTCTTGTGTTTTTCTTTTACAATATCATGTTGACTATTTTGAGCATAGCGATACCAAAATCTCCTTGAAATCCCTTGCACATTTCTCAATTCTTCGTAAATAAAATAATTTTTAGAAGCTTTAGCTAATACATCTTGTCTTTTATCAAGCCATGATAAAAAATTTATTTCATCATAATTTTCAATTTCATTTAAAAGTTCATTTATAGCTTTTTTATCATCCTCAGTAAGTCTTTTTATAGCACATTCTATACAAAGTTTCAAAATAACTCTTCTTACTTCCAAAAGTTGCATTTGTAAAGAAGCATTCATTTGTGGAACCATTATTCCTGCTTTTGATATATTCACCAAATAACGTTTTGAAAGCAACAATAACGCTTCTCTTACAGGCGTACGTCCAACATCAAGCATATTTGCTATGCCCTGTTCTGTCAAAATACTACCAGGCTCTATTTCACAAAAAACTATTCTTCTTTCTAATTCATCATATACTTGTTCGGCTAAAGTTTTATTTTTCACTTTTTTCATGTAATTTCCAAATATAAAATAAAAATTATAGAATAATATCTAATTATTAATGTATTTAAGACAGAATATTAATGATTAAAATTCATATTTGATATTCAATTTACTTTAAATATAATGTATTATAAAAAACAAAAAAAGGATTTTAAATGCAAATACGAATTTATTATGAAGATACCGATGCAGGTGGAGTGGTATATCATAGCAATTACTTAAAATTTTGCGAAAGAGCAAGAAGTGAGATATTTTTTCAAAAAAACGCGAAAATTTTTGATAAAAATACAGGACATTTCCTACTTACTAAAGCAAATTGTAACTTTTTAAAACCAGCCAAACTTGGAGATCTTATAGAAGTAAAAACATTTATCGCAAAACTTAAAAAAGCCTCAGTTTGTATAAAACAAGAGATTTACAAAGATAACACCAAGCTTTTTGAGGCTGATTTTACCCTAGCTTTTTTAAAAAATGAAAAAGTAGCCCCTATAGATGAGGCTATAGCTAAGATTTTTACTGATTTTGCAAAGGAGTAAAACCTAAGCCTTGCGAGCGAATGATTTTAACCTTATAGTCAAATTGATTATCATTTAAACTCTCATCGAAAATTCTTTGAGAGTCTTTATCTAAAAACTGCGTATAAAAATAATCAAGCCCCACGCTAGTTGCATACGCTATCCAGTTGTAATTAATATTTTGCGAAAAAAGCTCATTAAGATAGCTTAGAGTTTGATCCTCATTAGAAATGGAATTTGCTAGTAAAAGTTTTTTTCTATCATTAATTTGCGTTAGGCTTAGCAAAATAGGATTATAATTAATCTGAGTTGATAATAGCACAAAAGGTTCTATATCATAAGTTCTTATTTGCGAGCTTATGAGTGCTGTTTTTATCAAAGAAGTATTTAAAATAATACTAGAATCTTGAAAACTTCTATTTTGATTTAAAATGCTTCTAAAATCAAATTTAGAACTATTAATAGTGTAAATTTTCTCGCTACCATTCCCTATGTTTAAAACATTTTCATCTAAGCGATTTGCCAAAGGTGTTCCATCTGAAAAAATGATATTTTTACCATTTGAATACTCTAAAAGTTTTTGAATTTGTTTTTGATAATCTATACTTCCAAAATATACATTTTCATTTTGCGTATCAAAATTTCTTTTGTGTGCAGTAGGAATAAAAACTTTTACATTAGAATCAAGGCTTTCTTTTAATAAATTTTTCACACCTTTATCTGTAAAACCAGCGATGATGTAATTAAATTTTTCTTCTTGAGCTTGTTTAAAAGCTTTAGTTATCTTGTTCTCATCTTCTGTGCCTATTAAAAACACCTTTACTTTTATTTGCGCTCTTTGTCTTAATAAATACGCTATGCTTGAGTTTATAATAGTATTAGAATAACTTTTAATCGTTTGCTCAGGTATAATAATAGCTAATTTTACACTAGCATTTTTTTGAATTCTTTTTTCAAAATCTATGATGGAATTTAAAAGTTTAGTATAGATATTAACCAAGAGTTCATTTGCATTATCATTGTTAAATCTTGATAAGAAATTGAAATAAAGTCCTGTTTCTAACAAAGTAAATAAACAATCATTATCACAATTTTGAAATTCTAAATTAGGATAAAAAGACTCACTAGGTTCTATGGGCGATGGTTTTTGCTCTTTCGCAAAGACATTTAAAGTTAGAACAAAACTCATCATCAAACAAACTAAACTTTTTCTCATAAATAACCTTTTATTTTTTTAATATCTTCTATAAATTCAGCATAAAAGCTAGGATTTTTACTCAAAAAATTCAAATCATAACTTGGCAAAAGCAAAGCATTATTAAAACGCATACATTGCCCTTTGTATTTTTGAAAGTTCTCAAAACCCAAACTTACAAAAGCTTCTTGACCAAGACATAAAATAATCTTTGCTTTTACAAAATCAAGCTCGTTATAAAAATACGGCAAGCATAATTTTAGCGCTTGATCATCTATTTTAAAATTACTAAAACATTTAAACATATAAGAAAAATATATCTCATCTTCTTTTAAATTTAAAAGCTCTTTGCATAATCTTAAAAACTCTTGTTTGTTTTTAGAAGCAAAAAACTTTCCACTTTCGTTTTCTTCTTTATCAATAAAAGCTTGATAAATCAGAATTTTAGCATTTTTGGCTTCTTTTTCTATTAAACTATACTTTCTTAATTTAGAAAAATGACAAAGATTGCAAGTTTTTACTCTTTCGTTTAATTCTTTAAAACTTAAGTTAAAATGTCTAATTTGCTTTTGTTCATCAAAGTATTCATAACCAAAAGCTTTTAGATAATACAAACTGCGTTTATTCATCACATCAATGCTTCTAAATTTTCACCCTCTAAACGATAAGTTCTCCACTCACTCATATGTCTTGCATTTAACTTGGTATAAAATTCAATCCCCAAATCATTATCATTTAAACAAACCCACTCTAAGCGTTTAAGATTTTTTTCTTTGCAAATTTGCGCTAGATATTTAAAAACAGCTCTAGCATAACCTTTTTTTCTATATTTTGGCTGTATGTAAATATCTTCTAGGTATAATCCACCCAAACCCCAAAAAGATGAAAAAGTAAAATAATACATCACATAGCCTATTATCTCACCATCAACCTTTAGGCTCAAAGCCTTAGCATATTCATGTTTAAAAAATGATTCTTCAAGTTCTTTGCTTGTGCATTTTACATCTTCAAGCATATTTTCATGAATAGCAAGTTCTTTGAGTAATTCTAAAATTTTTTCCAAATCTTCTTTTTTACTCTCACAAATTTCAAAAGCCATTATTTTTCCTTAGTTTACAAAATAAAATCAAAATTTAGCAAAAAGTTTTAAAATAACTCTTAATTAAAAGCAGATTTAAGTAAGATTTTGCTAACATACTCGCTTATTATTTTGTTTTTTATTTTAAGTTAAGGAAAAAATATGAAAAGAACATATCAACCACATAAAACTCCTAAAAAAAGAACTCACGGCTTTCGTGTACGTATGAAGAGCAAAAATGGTCGCAAAGTGATCAATGCTAGACGTGCTAAAGGTAGAAAAAGATTAGCGGTATAAAAGATTTTCTAAGTATTAACGACTTAGGAGAGTTTGCAGCAATTTATAAAGAAGGTAAAAAATGGCATTGCGAAGGCATGATCATCTTTTACTCTTTAAGCGAAGAAAAAAAATTCGCCGTTGTTGCTAGCAAAAAAGTTGGAAAAGCTGTTATAAGAAATAGAGCCAAAAGGCTCTTAAGATCAGCTTTTTTTCAGGTTAAAAATCAAGTTGAAAACGGAAAATACATACTTGTAGCCAAAACGAGTATCACTGAAATTCCTTTTTTAAAATTAGAAAAAAACTTGAAATGGGGTTTGAAAAAAATAGGATGCATAAAATAGTTTGTCTAAAATTTATCAGATTTTATCAACTCTTTATCAGTCCTTTTAAACCACAATGCTGTAGGTATTACCCAAGTTGCTCTGAATATGCCTTATGGCAATTTAAAAAAAATAATATTTTTAAAGCATTTGGTGCAGTTTTTTTAAGAATTTTAAAATGCAATCCGTTTTTTAAAGGTGGTATTGATTATCCTAAAATACGCAAGAATAATCTAAACTCAGGTATATGTTTTAAACCTAGTTTTAATGCTTTAAAACAACTCAATTATCTTTATATCCCTTGCAACGATAATCAATTTTTTTTAATTAAGATTATATTTCCAAAGGACAATCCGTGTCAGAAAATTTATCTCAACAAAAACGCATATTAATTGCTGTTGTATTATCATTTTTATTTTTTGTAGTTTATGATTATTTTTTTATACCCAAAGCTCCACAAACTGAGCAAAATATCACTCAAATAGAACAAAACAACTCAGCTCCACAAAGCACTACGAGCACTAACTCTCAAGCTCCAAAAACAGAACTTAGCGTTAATCAAAAAGAAGAAATAGCAGTTGTTAAAAGTGAACATTTTGAAGCACATATTGACTCTTTAGGTAGGATAGCTAAATTTTATCTAAGTGATGAAAAATACAAAGATGAAAATGGCAAAAGTATTAATCTAGTAGATACTTCTTTATCACCTTTACCATTAGAAATAAGATTTAGTGATGCAAAAATCAATCAAGAGGCATTTAATACACCATATACCACAAGTCAAAAAACTATCAATGTCAGTGATGAAAACACAACCTTGATCCTTACTCAAAATTTAAATGATTTAGTAGTAACTAAAAAAATCACTTTCCATAAATATGGAAACTATGATTTAGAGGTTAATCTAAGCAAGGATGCAACTTATTTTATCACTCCAGGTTATCGTCCAAATATAGCAGTTGATAGCTATACAGTACATGGGGTTTTGATCTTAGATAAAGATGATAAAATCACAATGTTAGAAGATGGCGATGTAGAAAATGATGAAAGTTTTTCTAATGTAACCCTTATGGCGGCTTCAGATCGCTATTATAGTGCTTTCTTTTATAATTTTGAAAAACCACTCAATGCTGTAGTTACTAAAGATAATCACGAAAATTCTATCGTTTTTGCAAGTGCGACAAATACTTTTAAGGCAAGCGGTTATGTTGGCTCAAAAGAGCATGAAATTTTAAGAAGCATTCATGCGGATTTAGATGATGTTGTGGAATATGGTTGGTTTACTTTTATAGCTAAGCCTATGTTTGAATTTTTAAATTTCTTACATGGCTACATGGGTAACTGGGGTTGGGCCATTGTAGTAATGACTTTAATCGTGCGTATTATTCTTTTCCCACTTACTTATAAATCAATGATTTCTATGAATAAACTCAAAGATTTGGCACCTAAAATGAAAGAAATCAGAGAGCGTTATAAAGGCGATCCGCAAAAAATGAATTTGCACATGATGGAACTTTATAAAAAACATGGTGCAAATCCTATGAGTGGATGTTTGCCTATACTTATTCAAATTCCAATTTTCTTTGCAATTTATAGAGTTTTACTAAATGCTATAGAGCTAAAAGCTGCACCTTGGGCTTTTTGGATTACAGATTTATCTGTGATGGATCCATGGTTTATCTTACCTATATTTATGGGTCTAACTATGTTTATCCAACAACTTATCACACCAATGGCTATACAAGATCCTATGCAAGAAAAGATTATGAAATTTTTACCATTAATTTTCACTTTCTTCTTCTTAACCTTCCCAGCAGGTTTAACTTTATATTGGTGTGTAAATAATATATGCTCACTTATTCAACAAGTGATTGTAAATAAACTTTTCAAAAACCACAAAAAAGAGGAAATAGCTAAACATGAACATAGAAGCTAAAGACTTACAAACTGCACTCATAGAAGCCTCAAAACAACTTGAGTGCTCTGTGATTGATCTAGAATATGAAGTTATTCAACATGCTAAAGCAGGATTTTTTGGTTTGTTTAGAAAAAATGCTATTATTTGTATTAAAGGACACAAAAAAACCAAAAAACCTCATCAAGAAAAAGCTAAAAAAAATCAAAACGAGAATTTTAGCAAACATTCACAAAAAAATCTTGAAAAAAATGAACACTACAAAGAACACAGAGAAAGTTTTCAAAAACCACTTGAAGCCAATGCTCCAACTAAAGAACATTATAAAGTAAAAAATGATGCTATTTTTGATTCATTTCATAAAGAATCACCAGAAGAAAAAAATATCGCTTCTTATGTTGATGAGATAAAAATTTCACTAGAAAATTTACTGGCAACTTTTGATTTTGATATCAAGGTTGTACAAGTTAGTGTTTGGGACGAAAATTGTGTATTGATAAAACTTGATGGAGAAGATGCAGCTTTACTTATAGGCAAAGAAGCCCATAGATATAAGGCTTTTTCATATTTACTTTATAACTGGCTTAGCGCTAAATATAAAATTCAGCCAAGACTAGAAATCGCTCAATTTTTAGAAAATCAAACCCAAGCTATAGAAAATTATTTAAAAATTCTTATAGAAAAAGTAGAGAGTACAGGAAGAGTCCAAACAAAGCCTTTAGATGGAATTTGGCTAAAACTTGCATTAGAAAAATTAAGAGAACGTTTTCCTGATAAATATGTAGCTATTAAACAAAATGACGATCAAAGATACATCGTTGTAAATGATTTTTTGAAGAAAAATGAATGAATGACACTATAGCTGCTATAGCCACAGCCCATGGAGTGGGCTCTATAAGTATCATTAGAGTAAGTGGGGAGAAAGCTTTAGAGCTTGCATTGAAAATTACCCACAAAAAAGAATTAACGCCCCGCTATGCACACTTGTGCAAACTTTATAAAAACAACAATGACTTCTTAGATGAAGCTTTAGTGATTTATTTTAAAACACCCTGCTCTTTTACAGGAGAAGATGTAGTAGAATTTCAACTTCATGGAGGTTTTTCTTTGAGTGAAATTTTACTTGATGAGCTTATTTTAGCAGGAGCGCGTCTTGCTAGCCCTGGAGAATTTAGCAAAAGAGCTTGTTTAAATGGCAAAATGGATCTTTTAAAAGCTTTAAGTATACAAGATGTCATCATGTCAAAATCAACAAGTGCTGCAAATATCATAGCAAAAAACATTAAAGGTGATTTAAGTAAATTTTTAAATACCATTAGAATGGATCTTGTTCAAACCCTTGCTTTTGTAGAAACTAGTATTGATTATGCAGATGATGACTTACCACAAGATTTACTTGATCAAATCATTACCATGTGTGAAAAAAATTCAAAACTTTTACGCGATATAGTAGATATTTCTTTAAGTAAAAAAGGACTTATAGAAGGCTTTAAAGTTGCTATTATCGGTAAACCAAATGCAGGAAAAAGCTCATTATTAAATTCACTTTTAGCATTTGATAGAGCTATTGTTTCTAATATTGCAGGTACCACAAGAGATCGTATCGAGGAAAGCTTGAAAATAGGCTCACATTTAATCAAAATTATCGACACAGCAGGTATAAGAAATGCAGATGATGAGATAGAAAAAATCGGGGTTAATTTAAGCTATGAAAGCATTAAAGAAGCAGATATTATCATAGCTGTTTTTGATGGATCTAAAGAATTTGAAGAAGAAGATGAGCGTATTTTACAAGCTTTAAAAAATTGTGATAAAAAAATCATTTATGTTTTAAACAAAAGCGATCTGACTACCAAATTTAAACATGAAATTAGTACTTCTTGTATACGCATTTGTGCTCAAGAAAACACCCAAGCCATTAAGGAAAATTTAAATGAATACTTAAATACTTTAGATGGCGATGGAATGCTAATTAGCAATACCTTAATACTCAATGCTTGCAAGAATGCTAGCGAAGCTATTTTGCGCGCAAGGGATTTATTAAAAGAAAGTTCTTTAGAACTTTTTGCTTTTGAACTAAATTTAGCCATAGGAGAGATAGCCCAATTCACAAAAGATTTTGAAAGAGATGAAATTTTAGATGCTATGTTTAGTAATTTTTGTTTAGGTAAATAAAAAGGAGAGAAAATGGATAAAGAAATTATAAAACAACACAAAATTAATGACGAAGAATATCAAGAAATTTTAAATATACTAGGCAGAAAGCCTAATTTACTAGAGCTTGGAGTAATTTCTGCTATGTGGAGCGAGCATTGCTCATATAAATCAAGCAAAAAATACCTTAATGGCTTTCCAACCAAGGCTCCTTGGGTAATCCAAGGTCCTGGTGAAAACGCTGGGGTGATAGATATAGGCAAAGGAATGGCAGCTGTATTTAAAGTAGAAAGTCACAATCACCCAAGCTTTATAGAGCCATTTGCAGGTGCAGCAACAGGTGTGGGCGGAATTTTACGTGATGTTTTTACCATGGGCGCAAGAGTTGTTGCAGGTATGAATTCTTTAAAATTTGGCAACATCCACGATGAAAAAATAGGCAAACATCAAAAATATTTAGTTAAAGGTGTAGTAAGTGGAATTTCACACTATGGTAATTGCATGGGTGTGCCTACTATTGGTGGAGAATGTGCTTTTGATGAATGTTTTAATGGAAATATCTTAGTTAATGCTTTTGCGCTTGGAACTTGTAAAATCGAAGATATTTTTTATGCAAAAGCTGAAGGTATAGGCAATCCTGTAATTTATGTGGGTTCAAAAACTGGTCGCGACGGGCTTGGCGGAGCTGTAATGGCAAGTGATAGCTTTAATGAATCTAGTAAAAGCTTAAGACCAACCGTGCAAATTGGCGATCCATTTGCTGAAAAATTGTTAATGGAAGCTTGTTTGGAACTTTTCAAAACTGATTATATAGTTGGAATTCAAGATATGGGTGCAGCAGGACTTACTTCAAGCTCTTTTGAAATGGCAGGACGCAGTGGTAGCGGTATGAAACTTTATCTTGACAAAACTCCTATGAGAGAAGAAGGTATGACTCCTTATGAGTTAATGCTAAGTGAATCTCAAGAGAGAATGCTAATTTGTGCTAAAAAAGGCTATGAAGAAAAAGTTATTGAAATTTTTAACAAATGGGGGCTTGATGCAGCTATTATAGGCGAAGTTACCGATACTGGCAAAATGGAACTATTTTGGCATGATGAATTAGTTGGCTTAATCCCTATTGAACCACTAAGTGAAAAAGCACCTATACTTGATAGACCTGTATCTAAGCCAAAATACCTAGATGAGATAAAAAACTATCAATTTAAACTTAACATTCCTACTCAAGAAGCATTTGAAAAACTCCTTGCAGATGAAAATGTTAGCAATAAAGCTTATATTTATGAGCAGTTTGACTCAAGCGTACAAACCAATACTTTAAAAAGTGATGGGGCTTTAGGAGCAAATAGTATTAGAATTAAAGAAAATAACTGCTTACTTTCTATGGCCATTGAGTGTAACTCAAGATTAAACTATGTAGATCCAAAAATAGGTGCAGCAACAGCTGTTGCAAGTGCAGGAAGAAAAATAGCATGCTCAGGAGCTAGACCTTTAGCAATTAGTGATTGTTTAAATTATGGCAACCCACAAAATCCTGAGGTAATGTGGCAATTTGCACAAGGTTGTGAAGGTATTAAACTCGCTTGTAAAGAACTCAATACCCCTGTAGTAAGTGGCAATGTTTCTTTATATAATGAAACCGATGGAGTAAGTATTTTTCCAAGCCCAACTATAGCTTGCGTTGGGGTAAACGAAAAAGCAGAAAATGTTTTAAAATCATATTTTAGCAAAGATACTAGCGCTATTTATCTACTTGGAGAAAGCAAAGGTGCTTTTGGTGGATCTTTGATTGCTAAAGTGCTAGATCAAAAAGTGGCAGGAGAGCTTGAAGATATAGATTTTAACGCAGAATTAAAACTATGGGATTTCTTACTAAAAGCAAACGAAGCAAAATTACTTGATTGTGCTAATAGCATAGGTATAGGTGGTCTTGCTATCACTTTAGCTAAAATGAGTGCAAAGGCAAATTTAGGTATTGAAGTAAAAACTAATTTTGAAGATAAGAGTTTTATTTTCGAAGAAAGTCCAACAAGAGTTATAGTTGGTGTTAAAAATGAAGAAAAATTTATCAAATTTACAAATGAAATGGGAATTAAATTTACAAAACTTGGAAATTTAACTGAAAAAGATTTCATTTTAGATGATATTAAGATATCTTTAGCAAAACTACAAACAATTTATTTTGATAAATTTAATGAGTATTTAGGATAAAAATGCTTTTTGTTTTACTCGTATTGGCAATTTTGGCATTTTATTGGTATTATAAAACATGGGGTAAAGATGATCTTTTAGGCTCTTTAAAAAAAGGAGCTAAAAGTTTCTCTCAAGGTTTTAAACAAGGCTATCACGAAGAAAGAATTGATGGATTTAAAAGAAGATTAAACTACTATGTTATAGCACTTTTAGCAAAAATAGCAAAAAGTGATGGCAGAGTTAGTGAAAATGAAGCTAATATGATCTCACAAATTCTTGATTACAATGCCAAAGATTCAAGAGAAAGAAAATTTTTAAAACAAAGTTTTAATGAACACAAAAACACCTTAAATGACACCTATGAAGTAGCCAAAGAACTCATCAAGGAAGTACCTTTACCTCAACAAGAAAGAATTAATATATTAAATGTTTTGGTCGCAATGGCCTTGATTGATGGAGAACTTAACAGCACTAAAAAAGATGTATTAAAAGCCATTGTCAAAGCATTTAATCTTGATGTAAATATACTTGAGAGACTTCTAAATTCTATGCAAACTCAAAAGGTGGGTATGAATTTGCAAAAAGCATGCGAGGTCTTAGGTGTAAGCGAAAATGTAAATTTACAAGAGCTTAAAAAACGCTATAGAGAACTTGCTAAAAAATATCATCCTGATATTTTAAACGCAAACAACAGCGATGAAGCAAAAATAAAAGAAGGTGTAAAAAAATTTCAAGAAGTTAATGAATCTTATGAATTTTTAAAACAATACATAGAAAGGAAAAATCAATGAAAGCACTAATTAGTGTCAGTGATAAAGAAGGAGTAGTAGAATTTGCTAGTGAGCTTGCAAAATTAGGTTTTGAGCTTTTATCTACTGGAGGCACTTATAAGCTTTTAAAAGAAAATAACCTACAAGTACAAGAAGTTAGTGATTTTACTCAAAGTCCTGAAATGTTTGAAGGACGTGTAAAAACCTTGCACCCAAAAATTCATGGCGGAATTTTGTACAAAAGAGAAGATGAAAGCCACCAAAAGCAAGCTAAAGAGTATAATATAGAAAGCATAGACTTACTTTGTGTAAATTTATATCCTTTCAAAAAAACTACAATTTTAACCCAAGATTTTGATGAGATTGTAGAAAATATCGATATCGGTGGTCCTGCTATGATACGCAGTGGCGCAAAAAACTTTAAAAATGTCATTGTAGTTTGTGATATTTTAGATTATGATAAAATCATACAAGCTTTAAAAGATAATACTTTAGATCTTGATTTTAGAAGAGCTTTGATGATCAAAGCTTATGAGCATACAGCAAATTATGATGCTTATATAGCAAATTATATGAACGAACGTTTTAATGGTGGTTTTGGAGCAAGTAAATTTATTGTAGGTCAAAAAGTGTTTGACACAAGATATGGAGAAAATCCTCACCAAAAAGGTGCTTTATATGAATTTGATGATTTTTTCACACACAATTTTACAACCTTAAAAGGCGAGGCAAGTTTTAATAATCTAACCGATATTAACGCAGCTTTAAATTTAGCAAGTGCTTTTGATAAAGCTCCAGCAGTAGCCATTGTAAAACATGCAAATGCTTGTGGTTTTGCTATAAAAGAAAACTTACTCCAAAGCTATATCCATGCGCTTAAATGCGATACCTTGAGTGCTTATGGAGGAGTTGTTGCTATCAATGGAACCTTAGACAAAGAATTAGCGCAAAAAATCAATGAAATTTATATAGAAGTAATCATTGCAGCAAATGTAGACGATGATGCTTTGGAAGTTTTTAAAGATAAAAAACGTATTAAAATCTTTACACAAAAAGCGCCATTTTTAACTAGAGCTTATGATAAATATGATTTTAAACACATAGATGGTGGTTTTGTATATCAAGATAGCGATGAAGTTAAAGAAGATGAATTAAAAAATGCAGTATTAAAAAGCGAAAGAAAAGCTAATGAACAAGAATTAAAAGATCTTGAAATAGCTATGAAAATTGCTGCATTTACCAAATCAAATAACGTAGTTTATGTAAAAAATGGAGCTATGGTAGCCATTGGTATGGGTATGACAAGTCGTATCGATGCAGCTAAAGCAGCTATTAATAAAGCTAAGGAAATGGGGCTTGATTTAAATGGTTGTGTTTTAGCAAGCGAGGCTTTCTTTCCATTTAGAGATAGCATAGATGAGGCTAGTAAAATAGGTGTAAAGGCCATTATCGAACCAGGTGGAAGTATAAGAGATGAGGATATCATCCAAGCTGCCAATGAATATGGTATTGCACTATATTTTAGCGGTGTAAGACACTTTTTACATTAATACAAGGAGCTTCAAATGTTTAAAAGCATAGGTGCGAAGATATCTTTAGCAATGATTTCTACATTGCTAATTAGTTTTATTATCATGCAAATTATCTTACAAAAAGATTCTCAGCAAACGACCGATAGAATCAGCCGTGCACATTTAGATACCTTAAGCACTTCTGTTTTTCAAACATTAAGAATGGCAATGAATTTAGGTGACCCTGCTATTATAGAACAAGCTATAAAAGATGCTGGAGAAATTGAAGGCATAAAAGATATTAAAATTTATCCTTCAAAGGGCACAATTGAACTTTTTGAAATGCAAAAATATACAAAAAGTGATGAAAGTATCATCAACGAACAATTTAACAAGCCGCAAATACAAGCTGTTGAAATCAATAACAATCAAGGACATTATCTAAGACTTATACGCCCATTAATCGCTAATGAAAGTTGCTTAGCTTGTCATGCTAATGCTAAAGAAGGTGATGTTTTGGGTGTTATGGATATGTACAATGATTTAAAACATGTAGATGATGATTTGGCAAGCTCAGCTAGAACTTATATTATAATCTTTAGCATAGCTTTACTTTTTACTGTTTTTGCTGTGCTTTATATTTTAAAAATAGTTGTGGGTAATCCTGTTTTAGATCTTTTAAAACATGCTAAAGAATTAGCTAGCGGCGATGGAGATTTACGCGCAAGAATCAACATAAAAAGCACTGACGAAATAGGCAAAGCTTGCACCTACATCAACCAATTTATTGAAAAAATTCAAAATGCAGTGATTTCTACTAATGAAAATTCTCAAATGGTAGATAAACAATCTAAGCTTTTAAATACCAATGCACTTGATCTAGCAAATAGAACAAAAGAAGGTCACACAAAAACTGATGAATCTTATCATTTAAGTGAGCAAATTCATACAGAGTTACAAGATCTTGCTGAGCTTTCAAACAATGCAAATAAAGCCAATACAAAATCTTTTGAAGTTTTAAACACCATGCTTGATTCATTAAACCAGGTAGTAGATAAAGTAAGAGTTGTTGCAGAAAATGAAGATGTTTTATCTCAAAAAGTTGAAGTTATGGAAAAACAAGCAGAAGAGATCAAAAAGGCTTCTGATATGATGGGAGAAATTGCTGATAAAACCAATCTTTTATCATTAAACGCAGGTATTGAAGCTGCGCGTGCTGGAGAATTTGGTCGTGGTTTTTCAGTTATCGCTGAAGATGTAAGAAATCTTGCTCAAAGCTCAGAAGATTTTTTAAAAAATATTGCTATTGTCACCAAGCAACTAGTAGATAGTATTAATGAAGTTTCTAAAGAATTAAAACACAATGCTAAAGAAATTAATTCTTTAAACCAAGATGCAAAAGATCTTGTAGAAGGGACCAATGAAGTAAAAGTTTGCAATGAAAATGCAAGAGACTTGGCAAATGCTTGTATGCAAAAAATCTCAAGCACACAAGAAACTTTACAATCTTTACTTGATAAAATGCAAGAAACGGTAAAATTAAGCGATAAAAATGAAGAAATTTCAAAAATTTTGCTTGATGTTGCTCATGAGTTAAATGTAGTTTGTCAAAATTTAGAAGATGAATTAAAACATTTTCATGTATAAGGAGAATAAAAATGAAAAAAATAATCACATTAAGCATAGCAAGTTTAGCTGTTTTTAGTGGGTGTTCTGTGGCAACTTTAAGTGTTGATGATTTACAAAATAAAGAATTTACCATAAGTTCTTATGAAGCAAATGGAAAAAGCTACGAACTTCCTCAAAATACAAAAACAAGTATTAGTTTTGACAATAAAGACAAAAGGCTTTTTGGAACAGCAGGATGTAATAGATTTTTTGGAAATTATAAAGATCAAGGAAATAGTATAAAAATAGAAGACAATCTTGCTTCAACAAAAATGCTTTGTGATCAAGAATCTATGAAATTTGAAGACAATTTCCTAAGATACTTTAATGGAGAATTTAAAATCATTAACGATGATGAAGGAATTATTTTAGAAAATAAAAAAATGAAAGTTTATTTAAAATAAGCCTTAAGGCTTATTTTAAATACTCTAATATATCCTCGCAAATCTTTCTAGGTTCTTTTGCTTTATAAATAGGTCTTCCAACCACAATAAAATCTGACAAATTATCCTTAGCACACTCTATATCAGCTACTCTTTTTTGATCATCTGAATTTTCTTTAAACGGACGAATTCCAGGCGTTAATGTAATAAATTTTGTACTTGTATTTTCTTTTATCAGCAAACTTTCATATACCGAGCAAACCATACCATCAAGACCACTTTCATAACTAATTTTAGAAAAATCTTTAACAGCTTGTTTAATATCTTGTTTATACACACTAAAAAATTCTTGCTCATCAAAGCTAGTTAAAGCAGATACGGCAAGCACTAAAGGTCTTTTGCTTAAAGCATTTAAGCGCTCCATAATCATACACATAGCACTTTTACCTGCACTTGCATGGATATTAAACATATCTACATCAAGTTTAGCAAGTTCTTCACAAGCATCTGCCATAGTATTTGGTATATCATAAAGCTTTAAATCTAAAAAGATTTTAAAATTATCCACTTTTTTAATCGCTTCTAAAAGCTTTGCTCCATCTCTTAAATACGATCTAAGCCCTATTTTAACCCAAAGATCTAAACCTTTTAATTCCTTGGCTAAATTTATACACTCATTATAGCTTGCCACATCAAAAGCCACGCAAAGTTTCATTGTGCTTCCTTGTTGATTTTATCTAATACTCCATTGATAAATTTAGGAGCATTGTCCCCTGCCATTTCTTTTGCAAGCTCTATAGCCTCATTAATGATAATCGCTTTTTGTGTAGAAGTAAATAAAATCTCATAAGCACCCAAACGCAAAATAGCCTTTTCTATACTAGCTACTCCATCTAACTTATGCTCTTTTAAACACTCATTAATTTTCTCATCAAGCAAAGTAAGTTGCTCATTAATGCCATTATACAAATCTAGAGTGAATTTTCTTTGGTCATTGCGAATTTTTTTCTCATCTAAAAATTCATTAATAAAATCTTTATTTTCTTGATTTAGCTGTGCTGCATAAAGCAAAGAAACAATACTTTGTCTTACTTGGTGTCTAGTAGCCATTTTAAGCCTTAATTTTTTGGATTAAATTAAGCATTTCAACCACAGTAAGCATAGCTTCAAAACCTTTATTACCTGCTTTACTACCTGCTCTTTCTATGGCTTGCTCTAAAGTATCAGTTGTTAAAACTCCAAAGCTTACAGGCACATTAGCTCCAAGCCCCACACTCGCTATACCTTTAGTAGTTTCAGCTGCTACATAATCAAAATGTGGCGTACTTCCACGAATTACCGCTCCAACACAACAAATTCCATCAAATTTTTTACTCTCACAAGCTTGTTTTAGTACAAAAGGAATTTCAAAAGCACCTGGCACTAAAATAAGACTTAAGTTCTCTTCCTTACCCCCATGTCTTAAAAAAGCATCTTTAGCACCTTCAACTAAACGATCTGTGATAATATGATTAAATCTTGCATTAATAATTGCAATTTTCTCATCACCTTTTAAACTTAAATTTCCCTCTATTATCTTCATATTTTTCCTTTTTTTAAATGATTTCTTGAATTTTTAAAAGCGTATTTACGCAATTTTTAAGTCTTGAAAGATCAAGCATATTTGGTCCATCACATAAAGCCTTACAAGGATCAATGTGTGTTTCAAAGAAAAATCCATCTACACCCACACTAGCAGCAGCTCTTGCTAAAGGCTCTACAAATTCACTTTTGCCTCCACTACTTCCACCATTTGCTCCTGGCATTTGCACACTATGAGTAGCATCAAAAACAACCGGAGCATATTTTCTCATGATAACCAAACTTCTCATATCTACAACTAAATTTCCATAACCAAAACTCGAACCTCTCTCAGCTACAAAAACCCCATTTTCTTTGGCTATTTCAAAACCTTCTTCGTTAATGCCTCTAGTTTGTAAAATTTTAGCTACGCTGTATTTAATGTCTTCAGGGTTTAAAAATTGCCCCTTTTTTACATTTACCTTAGCTTTTGTTTTAGCAGCAGCCACCAATAAATCAGTTTGCCTGCATAAAAAGGCAGGAATTTGTAAAACATCTACAACCTCAGCCGCAATACTTGCTTGAGAACTCTCATGAATATCAGTAAGAACTTGCATGCCGAATTTATCTTTAACTTTTTGCAAAATTTCCAAGCCTTTTTCAATACCTGGTCCTCTAAAACTATTAATACTAGTTCTGTTTGCTTTATCAAAGCTTGATTTAAAATAAAAATCAATTCTATCATCTTTTAAAAAGCATTCAAGCTCTTGTGCAACCTTAAAAACAAGCTCTTCATTTTCTATCACACAAGGCCCTGCTATTAGTATCATTTTTTTCATCATTTTTTCCTTGTTTTTTTATTATTTTACTTTATTTTTATTATTTTCTTCAAGAGGAAAAACAAAATTTAAAATAATAGCTGTAATCCCACCTGCTGCAATCCCTGAAGAAAATAAAGTTTTAAACCACATTGGCATAAATTCTAAAATATCAGGATTATTAGAAACTCCAAGTCCTATACCCAAACTCATAGCTATAATGATAATAGAACGACGGTTTAAATTTTCTTTAGAGATAATCCTAACCCCCGTTGCAGCTATAGTACCAAACATCACTAAAGTTGCCCCACCTAAAATAGGTTCTGGAATTTGCAAAGTAATATCAGCCACAATAGGAAATAAACCCAAAATCATCAACATAAAAGCTACAATAAACCCTACATAGCGACTTGCAACACCTGTTAAAGCTATGACACCATTATTTTGCCCAAAACATGAGTTTGGAAAAGTATTAAAAAAGGCCGAAACAAAAGAATTAAAACCATTTGCCAAAACTCCACCTTTTAATCTTTTTGCATAAAGTTCACCTTTAACCGGCTGATTTGAAACTTCACTAGTAGCGCTAATATCACCAATTGTTTCTAAAGAAGTTACCATAAAAACTAAAATCAAAGGTAAAATGAGATTATAATCAATACTCAAACCATAGTGCAAAGGATCAGGTAAAAACATTAAAGGTAAATTTTCATTAAAATTAAAGCTAAAATTTTCAAAAGTCATAGCCACTAAAAGCCCTATTATCATAGCTATAAATAAAGAAGAAATTCTTATATATGCATTATTAAAGCGATTTAAAACAATAATGCTAAAAATCACAACTCCGGCTAATAATAAATTTTGTAAAGAACCAAACTCACCACTTGCCTTAGCCGCAAATCCACCTCCTGCACTCACAAGACCAACATTAATCAAACTAAGACCTATAATCATCACTACTATACCAGAAACCAAAGGCGAAATCACTCTTCTAATAAAAGGTAAAATTTGAGAAATAATCATTTCAGTGGTAGAACAAAGCATTAGAGTGCCAAAAATAGCCCCAAGCATTGCTTCTTGTGATAAACCATTATTTTTTAAAACAAGCCCACCTAGTATAATAGGCGCAACAAAGTTAAAACTAGTCCCTTGAATAGATAAAAGTCCACTCCCTATAGGACCCCAAGTTTTAATCTGTAAAAGCGAAGCAACACCTGAAGCAAAAAGTGACATGCATATAATTCTAGCTGTATTAGTATCATCTATTCCAAGACCCTTACAAATTAATAAAGCAGGTGTAATCACAGCCACAAACATAGCCATTAAATGCACTAATGCAGCAAAAAATGCCTTAGCAAAAGGTGGTTTATCTTCTAAACCATAAATTAAATCTGTTTTATTTTCCATTTTTCTTTCCTTTTGTTTGCTTACTAACCAAAATAATTCCTCCTATAATAATGCTAAAAATTCCTATAAAAACCATCAAACTAGGAAATTCATCTCCTAATAATATGCCCAAAAATAAAGTAAAAACTACATCTATATAACTAACCCCAGCAACAACTCCTGCCTTTTTTGCCACCCCATAAGCTTTGGTAACATGAATTTGATACATTGCTCCAAAAACACCCATTAAAATAATAAAAATCCAAGCTTTAAAACTAGGCATCACAAATGGAGCAATTAAAAAATCAAGTTCTTTTGTTTCATAAAAAGAACCTATAATCATAGACATTAAAGGCATTAAAGTACCAATTAAAACAAAAGATAAAGCTATAAAAGGTGCTGGATATGATTTTCTAAGCTCTCTTACACTAGTTAGTGCCAAGGCTGCACAAAAACCACTTAAAATTCCCAAAATACTATTTTTCAAATCAAAACCTGAGTGCATAGCACTATCTGCAAAAGGCTGACAAATTAACAATACTCCTATAAAAGCAATCAAAATCCCAAAACAAGCTTTTAATCCCAAGCTTTCTTTAAAAAATAACAAAGCAATTAAAGCTATAAAAATCGGTGCTGTTTTTTGAAAAGCAAAAGCCCCACCTAAAGAAATATTAGAAACATTATAAAAGAAAAGATATAAGGCAATCGTTCCTATAACACCTCTAAAAATAAGCAAACCCAAACGACCGCCGCTTTTATGAAAATTTAATTTTGAAAGCGCATAAAGCATAAAAGCTGTGCCTATGATATTTCTAAAAAACATAATTTCAATCGATGATAATTCTTCACTAAGAATTTTTGCACAAGCGCCTACAAGTGCAAATTCTATGGAAGCAATAATCATAAAATATATACCTAAATTTTTTTTAACTATTCTTAACATATAAATTCCATATAAAATTTCCCGTTATTTTAGTCTTTTTTGCTTAATTTTAAGGCAATTTTTATATAATCACAAATAAAAATTTAAAAATGAGTATTAATGCAAAGTATTATTTTAATAGGAAAACCAAATGTTGGCAAATCAAGTCTTTTTAATAGACTTGCAAGAAAACGCATAGCTATCACCAGTGACATAAGTGGGACTACAAGGGATACCAACAAAATAGAAGTGGAAATTGATGGTAAAAGAGCCTTATTGGTAGATAGTGGTGGACTTGATGAAAGCAATGAGCTTTTTAAAAATGTCAAAGCAAATTCATTAAAAGCTGCTAAAAATAGTGATATTATCTTTTATATGGTGGATGGAAAATTTCTGCCCGATGATGAAGATAAAGCTTTTTTTTATGAAATGAAAAAACTCAACAAACCTATGGCCTTAGTAATTAACAAGGTGGATAATAAAAAAGATGAAGAAAGATCTTGGGAATTTTCTAATTTTGGCGTGAAAGAAGTTTTTAATATCTCTGTTACACATAATATAGGCATTGATGAGCTTTGCATGTGGGCTGGCAAGTTTTTAAATGAAAGTTTTTTAAACGCAGATGAAGAAGAAGACTTTGAAAGTTATTTAGAAAATTTTGATGAAAATAGCGGAGATTTTAAGCTAAAAACTATCAATGAAAATCATATTAAAGTAGGAATTATCGGCAGGGTAAATGTAGGAAAATCAAGTCTTTTAAATGCTTTAGTTAAAGAAGAACGTAGCGTGGTAAGCGATATAGCAGGCACTACAATTGATCCTGTTAATGAAAGCATTATGCATAAAGATAAAATCATTGAGTTTGTAGATACTGCAGGGATTAGAAAACGTGGGAAAATACAAGGTTTGGAACGCTATGCGCTAAATAGAACTGAATATGCCCTAGCCAATGCTCAAATTGCACTTTTAGTACTTGATGCGGCTGAGGGTTTTAATGAACTTGATGAGCGTATTGCAGGACTTGCTGCCAAGCATTGTCTAGGTGTGATTATCGTGCTTAATAAATGGGATAAAAGCGAGCTTGATTTTGATAGAACTTTAAAAGAATTAAAACTAGATCGTTTTAAATTTCTAGCTTATGCACCCGTTGTAAGCGTATCAGCTTTAAGCGGAAAAAGAGTACATGTACTTTTAGATAAAATCTTAGAAGTTTTTGCCAATTTCACGCAAAAAATTCCAACTGCAAAATTAAATGCCTTGGTAGAAGAAGCCACAAGAGCTCATCCACTACCACATGATTATGGTAAATTAGTGAAAATTTATTATGCGGTTCAATATGACTTAGCACCCCCAAAAATAGCTCTAATCATGAACAGACCAAAAGCTTTGCATTTTAGCTATAAGCGCTATTTGCAAAATCAAATTAGAAAACAATTTAATTTTGAAGGTGTTCCTTTGATTTTAGCTTCAAGAAAAAAAGGTAGCAAAGATGAGCAAGAAGGATAATCTCCTTTTTGTAGGCTTTATGGGTTGTGGTAAAACAACCATAGCAAGAGCTTATGCTAAAAAATACAATAAAATATTTTTAGATACAGATAGTTTAATCAAAGAAAAATTTAATCTTGAAATTGATGAAATTTTTAAAACATATGGTGAAAAAAAATTCCGTAAAGAAGAGAAAAAACTTGTTTCTTTTTTAACTTGTGTGCAAGATTGCTCTATTGCAAGTGGTGGTGGTTTCATAGGACAAAAAAAACTAAAAGACATTGGGACAATTATATATTTAAAAGCAAGCTTTGATTATCTTTTGCAAAGATTAAGCAAGGAAGAATTAGCCACTAGGCCTTTACTTACAAATATAAATAATGCCAAAATTCTTTTTAATCAAAGGGCAAAAAAATATGAAAAAAAAGCAGATATTATAATTAACATTGAAAACAAAAGTATTAAAGAACTTATCAAAGAGATTAAAAAAGAGGTAAAATGAGAGTTATTACAGGATTGCAACCAAGTGGAGATTTACATATAGGCAATTATTTTGGCTCAATCAAACAAATGCTAAATATGCAAGAAGAAAATCAAATGTATATGTTTATAGCAAATTACCATGCTATGACTTCAAGTTTTGATGGTGAAAAACTCAGACAAAATTCACTCAAAGCTGCAGCAGCTTTTTTGAGTTTAGGGATTGATCCGCAAAAAAGCGTATTTTGGTTGCAAAGTGATGTAAAAGAAGTAATGGAACTTTATTGGATTCTTTCTCAATTCACCCCAATGGGACTCTTAGAAAGAGCGCATAGCTATAAAGATAAAATCGCCAAAGGTTTAAATGCCAACCATGGACTTTTTTCTTACCCTGTTTTAATGGCTGCAGATATTTTGCTTTTTAATGCTCAAGTAGTTCCTGTAGGCAAAGATCAAATTCAACACGTTGAAATAGCAAGAGACATAGCCTTAAAAGTAAATAATGAATGGGGTGAAATTTTCACTCTACCTCAAGCTAAGGTTAATGATGAAGTTGCGGTAGTACCTGGCACTGATGGAGCCAAAATGAGTAAATCTTATCAAAATACAATCGATATTTTTAATACACCAAAAGCTATTAAAAAACAAATTTCTTCCATTGTTACAGATAGTACAGCTTTAGAAGATCCAAAAGATTGGCAAAATTGCAATATATTTAAAATCGCAAAATTGTTTTTAGACAAAACAGAGCAAGAAGCTTTAAAAAGTCGTTATGAAAAAGGTGGCGAAGGTTATGGGCATTTTAAAATGTATTTAAATGAAATCATTAGCGAGTATTTTGCCTCAGCCAAGGACGAATATGAAAAATTATTAGCCAATCCTTCAAAAATTGAGGAAATTTTAGAATTTGGAGCAAGTAAAGCAAAAAAACAAGCCCAAGAAACAATGGAAAAAATTTATGCTAAAATAGGACTATAAAAGGAGTTAGAATGTTAGATTTAAAACTTTTACAAAATAATTTCGATGAAATTGCACAAAAATTAAAAGCTAAAAAAGTGGATGAAAATTTACTCAAAGAACTGAGTGATTTATTTATAAATTTAAAAAAAGAAAAAGCACTTTTAGAAGAATTTCAAGCTTTTCAAAACAAATTTAGCAAAGAACTTGCAACAGCACAAGACAAAGAAAGCTTAAAAGCACAACTAAGTCAAAATAAAGAAAAAATTAATACTCAATCAAAAATCGTTAATGAATTAGAAGAAAAACTGGGGCAAATTGCTCTAGCAGTACCAAATATCCCTGATGATTGTGTGCCTTTTGGGGAAGATGAAGATGAAAATGTAGAATTAAAAAAAGTTCTTACCCCACCTAGTTTTGATTTTGAAATTAAAGAACATCATGATTTAGGAGAAAAATTAAATTGGCTTGATTTTACAAGAGGAGTTAAAATCTCGCAAAGTCGCTTTTGTGTACTTAAAAATGAAGGAGCTTTACTAAGTAGAGCCTTAGTAAATTATATGATAGATTTTAATAGAAGTAGAGGTTTTGAGTTAGTTAATGTGCCATTTTTAGTAAATAGTGCGACCATGTATGGTACTGGACAACTTCCTAAATTTAAAGATGATATGTATAAGGTAGAAAATGATGATTTATACCTCATCTCAACTTCTGAAATTCCTGTAACCAATCTTTATTCTAATGAAATTTTAGCTCAAGAAGAATTACCTTTAAAAATGACTTGCTATAGCGCTTGTTTTAGACAAGAAGCAGGAAGTGCAGGTAGAGACACAAGAGGTATTATAAGACAACATCAATTTGAAAAAGTAGAACTTGTTAGTATATGCAAGCCTGATCAAAGCGAGCTAATGTTTGAAGAAATGCTAAATTGTGCTAGTGATTTGCTAAGCTCTTTAGGTCTAGCACACAGACATTTGATGCTTTGTACTGGAGATTTAGGTTTTTCAGCTGCAAAAACAGTGGATTTAGAAGTTTGGCTTCCATCTCAAAATAAATACCGTGAAATTAGCTCTGTATCTAATTGTAAAGATTTTCAAGCAAGACGTGCAAAAATTCGCTTTAAAAACGATAAAGGCAAAAACGAATTAGTGCATACACTTAATGGCTCTTCGCTAGCTGTTGGAAGAACCTTGGTAGCTATTATGGAAAACTATCAAGAAAAAGATGGAAATATAAGAATTCCTGATGTGTTAAGAAAATACTTTTAAGAGAAAACATGGCCGAAGAAGTAACACTTAAAGAACAAGACAACCAAGAAAAAGCTTTCTCTGAGTTAGATGAAAATCCAGGAGTAGAAGAACAAGCTATCCCTCCTGGCATGATACCTCCTGAATTAGAGGAGGAAGAAAGTACCTTTCAAAGAGTGGAAGAAGAACCTCAAGCACCGCAACCTGAAGAGAAAAAAAAGCTTTTTGATAAAAAATTTATTATTTTAATTTCTGCACTTGGAGCTCTTGCTCTAATATTGCTTGTAGTTTTAATTTTACTCATAGTTTTCAAAGAAGATAAACAAGCTATTTTAAATACTCAAGTCTTAGATGATAATACTAGCTCAAGCATCACTAAAGTAAAACAATCAGCATTAGATCTTGTAGTACAAAAAGCAAATTTATTATATGAAAAAGGTGATGTAGAAAGCGCTTTAGAACTTTACAATAACATTAACATTTTTAATCAATCCCTATCTAGTTATAATCTTGGCGTAGCCCAAATGAAACAAAAAGATTATGCTAGCGCAATTGAAAATTTCAAGCAATCTTTAGAATTAGAAGAGCACAAAGTGGCTGCTGCCATAAACACTGCTGTGTGTTATTTTAATCTTGGTAATAAAGAAAAATTTAATTATTATCTTGACTTAGCAAGAGTGCATTTACCACAAGATTCCAAATCATCTTTGTATGATTATTATCTAGGTTTAATTAATTATTATCAAGGATTTTACCCTGAAGCTTTGCAAATGTTTATGCGCTCAAACAACATCAATGGTTATCAAGGTGAATCTTATTATCTTGGAGCAAAAGTTTATGCTTTATTAAAATCAGAAAAAAACGCCATTGATTTTTTACAAAAACAAGAAGATTACGAAGCAAGCTTACCCTTAGGCTTATTATATGCAAAATCAGGAGACTATCAAAAAGCTAAAGAATATCTTGAAAAAGCCTCAAAGATAGGAGAACATGAAGCTAGAAGCAAGGTTGCTTTAGCCTTAGTTGAATTAAAAACTGGTCAATTTGAAAGTGGTGCGCAAATTTTAAAAGCTCTTTACATCAAAGATAAAGATATAGGTTCAAAATACTATAATATCAAAACAAGATTAAAAAGAAATTTTTCAAATATTGATATTGCCCAACAAAATTTTGCCAAGAGATTGATTACTGGAAAACAACAAATATATGATTTACTGTTTTACTTTTCACCATATCGTGTTTTTGATGTTAAACAAAGCATGGAGCTTATTACAAAGGCTGATTTGGGAAATTTTATACAAGGATATGAGTACGAAAATGAATTACTTGTTAAAAGCAAGGCTTTATCAGGGGTTAATATAGAATTATCTCATGCTATTAACCTAGCTTTTAATTTTCATCTAAGAGAAGCTAATCAAGAATTTAAAAACTTAAGTGAAATTTATCATGCTCATGATGTAATTCATTATAATCTTGCCCTAACTTACGCACAATTACAAGATTATAACAATGCTTACAAGCACTTTTCAACCGCATATCATTTAAATCCTAAAAATTATATTGCAGGAATTTTTGGCATATATTGTATGGATCTAGCAAAGAAAGATTATACAAAACTTGCTAATGAACTTTTAGAAAATCTCCAAGCAGATAATACCATTGATCAAAACAACAATATATATAAATATTTACTATATTTAGCTAAAAATGACTTTACTGCTACTATTCCTTACCTAGATAATCTTTCAAATACTAATAACACACCTTTGGAGTTAATATTTGCTATTATAGCTGCAAATGGCAATAATCTTGAAACCCTAAGAAACCAAAAAATAAAAGAATTAAAAGATTTATTAAGTGAGGATATTATTAGCAATATTTTATATTTTAACTCCAAAAATATGAATTTAAATATCAAAGAATACGCCAAACAAGCTCAAATGTATTTTTTAAATACCAAACTTGATTATAATTCTTTATTTGGAGGAGCTGGGATAGTTAAAGATAGCTATGTAACGCTTATGCAAATAACAGGCTTGCTTAATCATGTTAGAAATGATATTAAAAAAAGACTAGCCATGAGTAATAAAAATTCCATTGGATTAATCTTTGCTCTAGCTTATGTAGATATATTTGCAAAAGAATACCAAGAAGCATATACACTTTATAATATTTTAATAGATGATTACAAAATTAAAGATGCTCAAACTTTATTTTTAGCTGCAGTTGCAGCAATAGGTTCAAACAATCCAAACTCAGCCATTGCTTTGCTTGAACTTGCAAGATTAGAAAACGAAGAAACCTTAGAAGCAAGGCTTGCTTTAGGACTTTTATACCATGAAGTGCAAAACCTAGAACCTGCTATGTTTCAGTATGAAAAAGTAGGCAATAACTTCGAAAGCAAATTCTTTACTTTTGATATCAAAAACTAGTATTTTCGTAACAAAAATACTAGTTATATAAAATCATATAATTTACTTAACACTTATAAAACCAGGATTATAATTTAAAAAGAAGTGGCTCCGGATGTAGGATTCGAACCTACGACCAATCGGTTAACAGCCGACTACTCTACCGCTGAGCTAATCCGGAACATCAATAAATAAGAAATGGTATTATATAAGAAAAAAATACTCTTGTCAAGAGTTTTTCACAAAAAATTATATTTTTTTATAAAATTTCACTCCAGCTAGATTTTTTTCAATAATTTCTTGCTCCTTAAGTAACTTTTCTAATATATCTTTACTATATTGACTAAATTTATTTTCAACATCAAATTCACTTTGAGCTCTAAGTTGCAACATTTTTAAAAGCTCTTGAGTATTAAAATCAATTTTTTCACCTTTATAATAATGCTTAGCAAGCACAACAGGGGCACTATTAATATACATACTTAATTCTTCTAATTTTTCCATAGATACACCTTTAACAGGATAAGCTGGAGGTCTATCAATAGTGCTAAAATCTACTCTTAATGGCTTTATTTTATCAAATACCTCATTTAAAGCTAACATTTCTTCTTTATTGTCATTTAAACCTTGTACAACTAAAACTTCCATAACAAGCTCACCTAGAAATTTTTCCCTAAAAGTAATCATTTTATCAATCATTGCTTCAAGTTTAATTTGTTTTAGAGCTTTATCTATTCTATAAAATGTTTTTTCTTTAGCACTATCAAGACTAAATTTAACTACATCAATATCCAATAAAGCATTGAATGCATTTGGATTTAACACACCACTACCATTACTTAAAATCAAAAGTTTTTTATCTTGTTTTATTTTATTTAACTCGCAAACTAATTCTTTTAAATAAGGATACAGACTAGGTTCACCATTTGCAGTTAATGTAAGAAAATCAAATTTCACATCGCTAGCTAAAGATTGCTTTACCTGTTCTAAGATATCTTGAATTTTTGGATATACTAAAGATTTTTCCACAGGTTTTGCAGCTTGCAACTCACAATATACGCAATCGAAATTGCACTGCTTTTGATTTGGACTTAAATCAATCCCTAAAGAAAGCCCAAATCTTCTCGAGCTTATGGGGCCAAAGGTAATTTTATTCACTTTTTAGATTTCTCTTGAACTAGCTTGATAAAATATTTAGCATTTTCAACAGGAATATCAGGCAAAATACCATGTCCAAGGTTAAAAATATGTGCACTATCTTGCATGATATTTAAAATTTTATCCACTCCTACTTCAATCGCATTTTTATCATACAATCTACAAGGCTCCATATTACCCTGTAAAGTATACTTAGCGCCTAATTTTTCTTTTGCCAATTCTAAAGGCGTACTCCAATCTACACCAAAAACATCAAAATTTCCATTTATACCATCCAAAAATCCACTAACACCTTTAGGAAATAAAATCACGGGAATATGTGGATATTTTTCTTTGATAAAATCAGCAATTTCAAGCATATATTTAAAAGAAAATTCAAAAAACATCTCTTTTTCTAAAGCACTTGCCCAACTATCAAATATCTGTATAGCATTAGCTCCTGCTTTAATTTGTTCTTGAATATAATGCTTTAAAGCTAAAGTAAGTTTAGATAAAATTTGATGTAAAAATTCAGGATTTTGATAAACTAATTTTTTACATTTTGCATAATTTTTACTACCACCACCCTCTATCATATAAGTAACAATAGTCCAAGGACTTCCACAAAAACCAATCAAAGCTTTATCATGCGCAAGTTTTTCTCTAGTAAGCGCTAGTGCATCATAAACATAAGAAAGATTTTTAATACTTTTTTCAACATCTAATCTCTCCAAATCTTCCTTAGTTTTAATGGGATTTGAAAATACCGGCCCTTCGCCTTTTTCAAATTTTAAATCCATACCCATTTCTAAAGGCACTACTAAAATATCTGAAAAAATAATAGCTGCATCAACGCCCAAAATATCCACAGGTTGCAAAGTAACTTCACTTGCTTTTTTATAGTCCTTGCAAAGTGATAAAAAATCCCCAGCACTTGCTCTAACTTCCATGTACTCAGGTAGATATCTTCCTGCTTGACGCATCATCCAAACTGGAGTATAAGGAGTTGATTTTTTAAAACACGCATCAATAAAAATCATTTTTATTCCTTATTAATGATCGCTTTTATGTAAGAAATAAAGCCCCACACAAAGAGCCAAAATAGAACCTGCTAAATAAGTCATATCCAAAACTGTATTAAGTTGCATTTGTAAAATTCTTTGGAAAAAATTTACAACCAAAACCATTATGATCACTTTTGCAAGTTTATCTTTTAGCTGATCTAAACTATGCACTTCTAAAACTTTTGACTGCTTTGTTTGTTTAAAATCCTCTATTTCACTAATAAAAAGCTCATAAATTCCAAAAGAAAAAATAAATAAAACCAAAGCCATCAAATATAAATCCACAGCTCCTATAATCAAACCAACAATATCTTCATGCAAATCTACCGTAGAATTTGGCAACATAAAGTATTCAAATACATATTTTAAAACTTTAATCACATCATAACTTGCGATAAAAAATAAAACAAAAGCCCCTATTAAACCAAAAATTACAGGTAAAATAGTAACCAAACGACTTTTAACTAATAAATTCTCAAAAAATCTTTCTAGCATTTTTCTCCTTTTTAAACCATTTCTAGCCATTTTTGTGCAATACGCACTGCATTTGTAGCAGCTCCTACACGAATTTGATCAGCCACGCACCATAAATGTAAAATGTTTTTGTGATTAATATCACGTCTAATTCTTCCTACATAAGTTTCGTTAGTGTCACTTGTAAAAAGCGGCATAGGGTATTTTTTATTTTCTACATCATCAATCACAACAACACTTGGTGCCTTAGAAAGTATCTCTCTAACCTTAGCAACATCAACATCTTTTTCAAAATGCATAGTAATAGCTTCACTATGGCTTCTAAGCACAGGAACTCTTACGCAAGTTGCTGAAATTTCAAGTTTTTTATGCAATATTTTTTGCGTTTCATTTACCATTTTTAATTCTTCTTTGGTGTAGCCATTGTCGCTAAAAACATCAATTTGAGGAATCAAATTTAAAGCCAAAGTATATGGAAAAGTTTTTGCTTCAAATTCATCTAGTTTAAAAGCAAAAAAACTTTGCATTCCTTGAACTAGTTCTTCCATACCTTCTTTACCTGCGCCACTTGCTGCTTGATAAGTACTTACATCTACTCTTTTTAGATTAAATGCATCATCAAGTGGTTTTAAAACATGCACCATTTGTATGGTAGAGCAATTTGGATTAGCAATAATCCCTGTTTTTTCCCAATCTTTAATATCTTCACTATTGCACTCAGGAACCACCAAAGGAACATTCTCATCCATTCTAAAATGGCTCGTATTATCAATCACCACAGCACCACATTCTACTGCGTATTTTGCATACTCAGCACTTATATTTCCTCCAGCACTAAAAAAAGCAATATCTACAGGATTTTCTTTAAAAACACTTGGAGTTAATTCTTTTACTTTATAGCTTTTACCTCTAAATTCTACTTCACTACCTGCACTTTTTGCACTTGCTAATGGCAAAATACTTTCAACTGGAAAATCAAGCTCATCTAAGACATTTAAAAGTTCTTCACCAACTGCTCCTGTTGCACCTACAATAGCTATTTTTTTCATTGTCCGTCCTTTTTAAGTAATATTGTATTTTTTCATTTTTTCGCTAAAAATTTTCTCACTCATCCCTATAAGCTTAGCTGCTTCTGCAATATCTTGTGAATTTTTTAAAGCTTCTAAAATCAATTCTTTTTCAAGATTTTTAATATCTTTACTTTTTCTGCTTTCTAAAAATAAATCTTGAGCACTAATCTTATCATTTTCACTTAAAATGCAAGCTCTTTGTATAATAGAAATCAATTCTCTAATATTACCTGGAAAATCATAAGCTAATAAAGCATCTTGTGCTTCTTGGCTTAAAGTTTTCTCATTAAAATCATATTCTTTACACGTATCAAGTAATACCTTTTGCGCAATTTGCAAAATTTCTTCTTGACGCTCTCTTAGCGGTGGTATATTAATAGGAATAGTATTAAGTCTATAATATAAATCTTGTCTAAATTCATTATCTGCAATCTTTTTTTCTATATGAGCATTAGTTGCACTGATAATTCTTACATCAATCTTTATACTTTTAGTACTCCCTAATCTTGTAATTTCTTTTTCTTGTAAAGCTCTTAATAATTTTGCTTGAATTTCATAAGGCATTTCACCTATTTCATCTAAAAACAAAGTGCCTTCATTAGCGAGCTCAAACAACCCTATTTTAGTAGTATTAGCATCAGTAAACGCACCTTTTTCAAAACCAAAAAGCTCACTTTCTATCAAATTTGATGGAATTGCTGCCATATTAATAGCCACAAAAGGTTTTTGTGCTCTTTTTGAATTTTTATGCACAAAATTTGCAAAAACTTCTTTACCTACCCCACTTTCTCCAAAAAAAAGCACACTTGCATCTGTCTTAGCAGCTTTTAAAGCCAAATTTAAACAATTTTCCAAAGCCTTAGAAGTACCATAAAAATCTTGATTTTCTTCTTTTTTAGTAGTCTTTTTATTTGTTTTTTTAGAAGTCTTTTCTTGAATTATTTTTGCGCGTTTTATTGCAGTTACTAAAGTATTAATATCAAATGGTTTTACTAGAAAATCTTTTACTCCAAGCCTTACTGCCTCTATAGCGCGATTTAGCGTTGCATTGCCTGTGATAATGATAAAATCATATTTATTCTCACAAGCTTGTACAAATTCAATACCATCCATACCCGGCATATTAATATCTGTAATAATTAAATCAACATCATCATTAAGTTTTTTTAGTGCTTCAGTTGCTGATTTATAGGATTTTATAGTAAATTCTTCATACTCACCCAAAGCTATTTCGAGTGATTTTCTCATATTTATATCATCTTCAACTATAACTAAATTCATCTCAAACCTTAAGCTAAAATACCTTTTTTAGGACCACTTTTACCATGACATTCTTTATATTTTTTGCCACTACCGCAAGGGCAAGGTGAATTTCTAGGTACTTTAGTAATTTGCGCTTCACCGTTTTCATTAACACCACTTTCTGTAGTATTTGATAAAAACTGCTCATTTTGCTCATGGCTTTTTTCTTCAAAAATTTGTGCTTCTTTTTGAGTAAAAACTACATTAAATAACAATTTTAAACTGTCAAATTTAATACGCTCAACAAGCTCTATGAAAAGATTATAACTTTCTTTTTTATATTCCACTAAAGGATCTTTTTGGTTATAACTTCTTAAACCTATACCAGTTTTTAAAATATCCATTTGGTATAAATGCTCTCTCCATAGATTATCTAAAATTTGAAGATATAAAATTCTTTCAATTCTTCTAGCTTCCTTATCTTCAATAATACTCATTTTGACTTTATAAGCTTTTTCTAAAATTTCACTTAATTTATTTTCTACTTCAATCACACCTAAATCTTTAAAATCAGCTTCGCTAAGCTCAAGGTTGCACTCATAACTTACTTTTTGCTTTAAGCTTTCAAAATGCTTAACATCATCTTCAAGCTCTGCATTTAGATAAATTTGACTTACCAAATGATTGCTATATTCAACAATATTTTTTAAAATTTTATCTTGCAAATCAAATTCTTCATCTAGTAATTCATTTCTATAATTATAGATAGTCTTTCTTTGCTCATTAGCCACATCATCATATTCAAGCAAATGTTTTCTACTTTCAAAATGTAAACTTTCAACTTTTTTTTGAGCATTTTCTACAGCTCTTGTAACAATGCGACTTTCTATATGCTCACCCTCTTCTATACCCAATCTTTCCATGATATTTTTAATGCGATCACCGCCAAAAATTCTCAAAAGATTATCCTCTAAACTTAAATAAAATCTACTTACACCAGGATCACCTTGACGCCCTGCACGACCACGAAGTTGATTATCTATTCTTCTACTTTCATGGCGCTCAGTTCCTATAATATAAAGCCCTCCTAAAGCTCTTATTTCATCATCTATTTTTATATCAACCCCACGACCTGCCATATTAGTAGCTATAGTCACTGCACCTTTTTTACCCGCATCTTGGATAATCAAAGCTTCTTGCTCGTGATTTTTAGCATTAAGCACATGATGAGGAATGCGTTCTTTTACAAGCATATTATGAAATACTTCACTTCTTTCAATACTTGCAGTTCCCACTAAAACTGGCTGACCCTTTGCATTTGCTTTTTTTATCTCTTCAATAACTGCTTTAAATTTTTCTTCTTGAGTTTTATAAATCAAATCATCTTTATCTATTCTTGCAACCGGTATATTTGTAGGTATAGAAACTACATCTAAATTATATATTTGAGAAAATTCTGTTGCCTCAGTTTGTGCAGTACCTGTCATGCCTGCTAACTTTTTATACATTCTAAAATAATTTTGGAAAGTAATATCTGCTAAAGTTTGACTCTCTTCTTGAATTTTTACCCCTTCTTTAGCCTCTAATGCTTGGTGTAAACCATCACTAAAGCGTCTTCCTTCACTTAGCCTTCCCGTAAATTCATCAACAATTACAACTTCTTTATCTCTTAATACATAATGCACATCTTTTTCAAATAAATTATGTGCTTTTAAAGCCTGATCAAGCTGATGGGCTAATATTGCATTATCTAAGCTATATAAATTTTCTACTCCAAATAATTTTTCTGCTTTAGAAATTCCAACCTCTGTAATCATGATAGTTCTATTTTTCTCATCAACAACAAAATCTCCACTTGGTAATTCTTGAGGAGTAGCCGCTGCTTGACCTTTTTGCATTTGTTTTGCTACTTCATTTGCTTTAATATATCCATCTAAAGTTCTATTTGTAGGTCCGCTTATTATAAGTGGAGTTCTTGCTTCATCTATTAAAATGCTATCTACTTCATCAACTATAACAAAATTATGTTCTCTTTGCACTTTTTCAAGTTTTGAAAATTTCATATTATCACGCAAATAATCAAAGCCAAATTCATTATTTGTACCATAAGTTATATCACACTCATAAGCTTTTTTATGCGCCTCATCGCTATTTTGTTCTGAAAGTATCACCCCCACACTAAAACCTAAAAAATTATAAATGGCACTCATTTGCTCTGCATCTCTTTTGGCTAAATAATCATTTACAGTAACTACGTGCACACCCTTGCCACTCATAGCATTTAATACAACAGGTAAAGTTGCAACCAAGGTTTTACCTTCCCCGGTTTTCATTTCAGCGATTTTTCCCTCATGCAAAACCATACCACCAATTAATTGTACATCAAAATGACGCATATTAAGCGTTCTTTTTCCTACTTCTCTAACTATTGCAAAAACATCATTTAGTATTTGGTCTAAAGTTTTTTCTTCTTTTTGAATTTGTGTTTTAAAATCTATAAAATTTTGTTTTAATTCATCATCACTTAAATTTTGGTATTTTGACTCTAAAGCATTAATTTGCGCAACTCTCTTTAAATATTTTTTTACTTCTCGATCGTTTTTTGTGCCAAATATTGCTTTAAATACACTAGAAAACATTTTTTTACCTTTAATTACAAAAATATATGCTAGATTATACCTTGATTTTAATTAGAACTATATAAAATTTTATTTGCATAAATTTTATATAATTTGTAAAATTTTTAAAGGATAATTATGAAATATTTTGTATTTTTAATGATATTTGCTTATAATATTTTTGCTTTCGATATAAATTTTAAAAATTTTAGCAGTGATTTTGAACAAAAAGTGCAAAGTAATAATTCTTCGCTAAATTATAAAGGAAATTTTATCATCACTCAAAATAAAGCCTTTTGGAATTATACTAAGCCGAATAAAAAGCAAATTTATATCAACAACAAAGAAGTTGTTATCATAGAACCTGAATTAGAACAAGCCATTTATACTCAATTACAAAATTTACCAAATCTTCAAGCAATTTTTAAAAATGCAAAATCAATATCTCACGAAAGCTATGAAGCAAAATACGAAAATATCATATATAATATCAAACTAGAAAACGGTAGCCTTAACAGTATTTCTTATAAAGATGAATTAGGAAATTTAGTTAGTATTTATTTTTACAACCAAAAATTTGATCAAAATATCAACGATAATATTTTTATACCAAAAATTCCAAGCCATTTTGATATAATCCATTAATCAAAATGGTATCTCTTTAAACAAATCTTGTTCTTTGCTTGGTGCTAACATTTGCATTTGAGCATTTTCCATAGTTTTTAAAATCATATCCATAGCTTCTTTGCTTGTATTAACATCTTGATTAAAACTTATATTACTATCTTTAATACTGTTTGCTTGAGTAGCATTTATATCTTTTGACTGGGTATTATTTTGATCTGAAGTTTTAGCAACTTTAAGGATATTTTGAATTTCTTCTTGCTTAGCAGTTTCTTTTAAATCTTCTTCCTTTTTTTCTAAATCTTTTACAAAACGCTTCAGTTCTTCTATATCAAATTGAGCCACTGAGTTAATTTTTAAAATATAAATGTTTTTTATTTGGGTTTTGTATTTTTTATTGCTAAATTTAAGCAAAGTTTCTTTGAAGTTGTTTTTGCCCACTTCTGTAAACAAATCTTCATAAAAATAACTAGATACAATAGTATTTAATGCGTCTGTAATTTTCTTTTGTTCTAAATTTTCTCCCTCAAAATCTAAAGTCATTTCAATCTTTTTTAAAGTATTATTTCCAGCTTTTGAATACAAATCCGTTCTAAAATCTTCTATACTCAAAGAATTGGCGTAAATACTACAAAAAGAAAAAAATAAAATTACTGCCCATCTCATAATCACTCCCTATCTTCTTCTAAATTTATAAACTTTTCTTGCAGATAAAATCGCTTTACCTCTTTATCAAATTTTAAAATTTTTAAAAAATAATCCTCAAAAGGCATTTTATAATTATATATTATTTTTAAATTACTTGGATTAATGGCTCTTGATAAACATACATATAATTGTCCTTTTTCAAAAATTCCATCAATATCACATATTAATTTATCTATACTCATGCCTTGAGATTTATGGATTGTTATAGCATAAGCTAATTTTATAGGAAATTGAACAAATTTAGCTTTTATCTTAACTTCTAGTTTTTCATCTTTGTCTAATTCATACTCTTCTAAGGTATATTCATATGGTTTTAATTTCAATCTTTCACCATTATTTTTTTCTATCAGAATATATTCTTGCTCTTTATCTTTTATAAAATCTAAAACAACACCTTGCTCCCCATTATAATAATTTTCTTCTTTATTATTCACACAAAAAATAATCTTAGCACCTATTTTTAATTTTAACTCACTCAAAGAATTAAGTCCATTAATCCACTGCTCGTAAGTTTTATCATCTAAGGTACAATCTAGTTTTTCAGCTTTTGCTTTAAATATACTTTCTTTACCTTGCAAAAGATTTAATTTTTCAGTATTAATATGATTAGTCTTTTTATTGGTAGCGCATAATAAAGTATACTCATCCATATACTCAAGTAAATTTTTTGAACTAATTAACATTTTTTTAAAGAAATTCAATATTTCTTTATTTGCTTCACCTATTCTAAGAAAAAACAAATATTCGTAAAATTGTTTATCTAAAGTTCTTTTTGTAATACTAAGTTTTAAATTAATAAATTTAAGATCGTTCCAGGCTTGTGAAGAAAAAGCATATAAAGTATTTTGAAATAAATTATTTTGAGTTTGATTTTCTTTATGCTTAATCACGGGTGGAAGTTGAAAAAAATCTCCAACTAATAAAATTTTACCATTAAAACCACTTCTTGATAATCTATAATAAATCATTTCCATCAACGAAGCACTTACCATAGAGATTTCATCAATAACCAATAAATCACATTGTTTTAAAATTCTCTTTAATTTTTCTAGTTTATCTTTTTGCTTTCTATCTTCATAATATAACTCATCATAATTCTGACATCTTTTAAAAGCAAAAAAACTATGTAAAGTAACCCCACCTATATTAAAAGCACTAAGAGCGGTAGAACCCAATACAATAACAATTTTTCCTTGAACTCTATAAGATTTTATAAGTTCCATAGTTAAAAAAGATTTACCAACACCTGCGCCACCACTTAAAAATACATTATTATTTTTTAAAAAAAATCTTAATTTATCTGCAACTAAGTTCAAACTACTCTTTCATGCAAGATACTATCAACATCATTGGCCTATGCCATTCTTTTTTAAATTCATTTTTGAATTCAGGAAAAAGATTGATAATTTTATTAGAAGGCTTTGGCTCAATAATATTGGTTATTTTAAAATTATTTTGCAATAAGGGAGAAATATAACTTGTTAAGGTACGGTGATATTTAACCACACCCTCGCCTAAAAAATTATATTTATTTTTATTTTCATAAAAATAATTTTTAATAGGAAAATATTGAATATCCCCATTATTATCATATATAAAATCTTGGGAAATATTTGCGGTAAAAACAGGATGCTCAACACTAAAAACCAAACTACCATTTTTATTAAGAAGATTTGAAATATTAAAAATTAATTTTTCATAATCCTTTATATAATGAAAAACTAAAGAACTAATAACTATATCAAATTTCATATTTTGTAAGTCAGTGATTTTATCTATTTCTTCACAAGAACCTCTATAAAAGGATATTTTATTTTTATATTTACTTGTTTTAGTCTTAGCTTTATCTAACATTTTTAAAGATAAATCAATAGCAAAAACTTTTTTAGCCCCATTTTCTAAAGCATAAATACTATGCCATCCATATCCACAACCTAAGTCTAATATAACTTTATCTTTTAAGCTTGGTAAACATGTTTTAAAATCTTCCCATTCACCAGCACCATCCAATCCTACTTTAGATCTTAACATTAAGGCATATTTATCAAAAAAAATATTATCATCATACTTATTATCTAACATTATACATCCTTATAATAACTTTATTATATCAAAACTTTTCATTTTAATCTCATCAAAACCCCAAACCTTCTAATTCTTAATAAATACCCTATCTAATCTAATCAATACAAATTAATTAAAAATTTTCACAATATAACTAAATAGCATATAAAACTAAAATTTATAAACTAATAAAAAAATAAATAATTAAAAACTAGAAATTAAAAATTCACCTACAGTCAATAACCAAGCTGACTAAAAAACACAAATAAAAACCACAAAAATTTAAAAATAAAAATCAATAATAAGTAAAAAAATAAACTAAACCAAGGATTAGGACAATAAATAATCAAATAGCAT